>NZ_JAMYSC010000003.1:0-290334 GCF_040321755.1 Mesorhizobium sp. M0276
CTGCGGTTCACAGAGCTGGTCGCCCAATACTTGTTCGGGCGGCGAAAAATAAACGCCATCGATAAGCCGCCGCCGGTCAATCCGAACCGACCAAGAGACCGATCCTGCCTCAATCAGATGGCCTTCATATATGAATAACTTTCCCCGGACAGTCCTGCTTGTTGTGGGAGAAGGTGGATCGGCGCGCAGCGCCGAGACGGTTGAGGTCCAGCGGAGTGAGGCGGCGGTGTCTTCTGGAACACCCCTCATCCGACCGAGCTGCGCTCGGCCACCTTCTCCCACAAGGGGCCCACAAGGGGAGAAGGGAAAGAGAGGGCGGTGCTGCCCCTACGCCCCCCTCAAAAACTCGATCACCATCGCCGCCGTCCAGGTGAAGCGGCCGCCGCCAAGCGGATCGCCGGTGAGCGGGTCGTAATATTCTGCAAAGCCGCTTTCCCGGATCAAATCCAGGCTGGATTGCGTGATGCGCCGTGCCGCGTCGTTGTGGCCGGCGGCGGCGAGGCCGTCTGATATTATGTAGTTGACCACCAGCCAGACCGGGCCGCGCCAATAGCGCTTGGAGTCGAAACGTGGATCGTCTGGATCATGCGACGGGACGACGTAGCGTGCCTTGGCGGCAAGGCGTTCGACGGTTGCGGCCAGCGCAGCGGTGCGAGCCCCGGGAATGGCCGCGAAGGCCGGCAGGATGCCGCCGACTGAGGCGCTGTCGACCAGTCTGCCGGTGACGCGGTCGAGGCAGAGATACTGGCCGTGCGCATCGCTCCACAGCCGCTCCATCGCATCCAGGCCCTTTTGAGCGCGGACGCGATTGGCGCCGGCGATCCCGGTTTCGCCCAGCACTTGTGCGAGATCGGCGAGATCGGCGCAGGAGCGGACCAAAATGGCGTTGAAGCCGGGATCGACGACCTGGAATGGCGAGGCGTCATGCAATTTGGTGTTGTCCCAGCCAAGCCCGCGAAAGTGCTGCAACAGCCAGATGTAGCGGTCATACTGGCCTTGCGTCGGGCGATGCGCCGGATCGGCGTGTAAAGTGTCGCGGCGCGAGTAGGGCTCGACGCCTTCGGTCGGCACGCACTCGAAGGCCTCGTCCCAGTCGATGGAATTGTCGCGGCCGGACTCCCAGGGATGGATGATGGCGACCAGTCCCTCGCCTCTGGGGTCGCGGTTTTCGTAAAACCAGCGGTGCCAGGCGTCGATCTTCGGCAGCAGCGCGCGGGCCCGCTCCGCAGCCAATTTCTTGTCCTTGGCCCGGTCGAACAGGCGGCGTATGGCAAAGCCTGCAACGGCCGGCTGGGTGATGCCTGAAGTGGCAGTCGGGCGGCCGGTGCGCCAGACTTCCGGTCCGGGAAAATAGCCGTCGCTCCAGACATGGAAGACGATGTGCGGCACCATGCCATCCGGCCATTGGTGCGCGAACAAGGTTTCGATCTCGGTCCAGGCGCGGGCCTCGTCATAATGGGCCAGACCGAGAGCGGTCAGGCAGGAATCCCAGTTCCACTGGAACGGATAGAGACCTTTCGTCGGGATGGTGTAGGCGCCCTTGTCGTTCTCTTTCAGCACCTCGACGGCGCGGGCGATGATGTCACTGGCGGCGGAAGCAGTCATGAGAGTTCGGAGCTTTCGGTATCAAAGAGCATTGGTGGTTTCGGGATCGAACCAGCGGATGCGGTCGGGTTTGGGCGCGAGCCGCAGGCGATCGCCGACCTGGACGCCGGCATTCGAGTCCAGGATGGCGCGGAACAGGCCGCCCTCGACATCGCAGGTGACCAGCGTGTGTGGTCCGAGCGGCTCGATGACGCGCACGGTGGCATGCAGGCCCTCGCTGCCGGCACCGACGTCTTCGGGGCGGATGGCGAAGTCTATGTTCTGCTTGTCCGATTTGGGGCCGGGCAGCGTCAGTCCGGCAACGGTCCAGCTGCCATTCGCGGCCTTGGTTGCCGGAATAAAATTCATCGGCGGGTTGCCGATGAAGGAGCCGACGAAACGCGCGGCCGGATTGCGGTAGACCTCGACCGGCGACGCGGCCTGGACGATGCGGCCTTGATGCATGACGGCGATGCGGTCGGCGAGGCTCATCGCCTCGACCTGGTCGTGGGTGACATAAATGGTGGTGGTCTTCGACGCGGCAAGCACGCCCTTGAGTTCAGCGCGCATTTCCAGCCGCAGCAGCGCATCTAGGTTCGACAGCGGCTCGTCCATCAGGATGACGTCGGGCTCCATGGCGAGCGCACGGGCGACGGCAACGCGCTGGCGCTGGCCGCCGGACAGCTGGCCCGAATAGCGTTTCAGCAATTGCTCGATATGCATCAGTTCGGCGGTGCGGCTGACGCGGCGCTCGACGTCAGCTTGCGGCAATTTCTTCATGCGCAGGCCGAAGGCGATGTTCTCGAACACGGTCAGGTGCGGAAAGACGGCATAGTTCTGGAACACCATGGCGATGCCGCGGTCGCGCGGCGGCAGATGGTCGACGCGGCGGCCGCCAATCCAGACCTCGCCCTGGCTTGGCGTTTCCAGCCCGGCGACGATGCGCAGCAGGGTGGTCTTGCCGCAGCCCGAGGCGCCAAGCAGCACCATGAACTCCTGATCTGATATGGTGAGGTCGATCTGGTGCAGGGCGGTGAAGCCGCCGAAGCGCTTGGCCACACTCTTGATCGCGATTTCAGCCATGTGCGGTCTCCGTGTCTCGCGTCATCGGTTGGCGATCCCCCACATGGCAAACAGGTATTTTCGAACAGCGAAGATGAAGATCAGCGCCGGCACGACCAGCGCGGCACCGCCGGCGAATTTAAGATAGAGCGGCGATTCACCGAGGCTTTGCAGCAGGAAGGCGGTCAGCGTGCGGTTCTCGATGGTGAGCACGGCGGCGGCAAACACCTCGTTCCAGGAGATGGTGAAGGCAAACACCGCCGAGGCCGCGATGCCGGGCAGCGCCAGCGGCAGGATGACCTTGCGAAAGGCCTGCAGCCTTGTGCAGCCGAGCGTCCAGGCCGCCTCTTCGAGTTCGACGGGAATGCCTGAAAACAGCGAGAAAGTGATCAGGACGGCAAACGGCAGCGCCAGCGTGGTATGGACCAGCGCCAGCCCGATGGCGGTGTCGTCGAGGCCGGTGCGGATGAACATCACCGCCAGCGGCAATGCCAGCAGAGGCAACGGGAAGGCGCGCGTCATCAGCACCAGGAAGCGGAAGGCCTCCTTGCCCGGAAAGTCGAAACGCGACAGCGCGTAGCCGGCCGGCGCACCGAAGCCGATGGACAGGATCATCGTCAGGGTGGCGACGAGGACCGAGTTCCACAGTGCCCTGGCGACGCCGGCAAATTCGATGAAGAAGGACAGGCTTCCAAAATCGAAGGACGGAAAGAAGCGCTTGGGAAAGGCGGTGACCTCACCCGGCGACGACAGCGCGTTGACGAGCAAGAGATAGATCGGCAGCAGCACCCAGACGCAAAGCAGGATGGCGGCGGCGATCAGCAGCCAGTCGCCGGCCCTGCGCGCATCGGCGGGCGCCGTGGCCGGTACTTCGGCGATGGCGCTCATATCCGCGCCTCTTTGGGCACCCGCAGCACCCTGAGGAAAAACAGCGTGAAGGCGATCGAGATGGCGAGGATGAGCAGCGCCGAGGCGGCGGCGACATTGCGGTCCTGCAGCGTGAATTGCCAATTGTAGGTCTCGCCCATCAGCACCGGCAGATTTGTGCCGCCAAGCGCTGCGACGACGGCGAAGACTTCGAAGGCGAGGATGACCCGCAGGATGATCGCCGTCTGCAGGCTGGGGCGCAGCAATGGCAGCGTGATGCGCACAAAGCGCTGCCATGGGCTGGCCCCAAACACCTCCGCCGCCTCGTAATATTCCTTGGGGATCAGGCCCATGCCGGCGACGAGGATGACCATCATGATCGCGGTGGCACGCCAGATCTCGGCCAGCGCTACGGCGATGAAGATGGTCAGTTTGCTCTGATAGCCGAGAAACATGATCGGCTTGTCGACGACGCCAAGGTTGGAGAGCAGCGTGTTGAGGAAGCCGGACTGGTCGAAGATAGCGAGCCAGATCAGGCCCGCGGCGAGGTCGGAAATGCCGAGCGGAATGGCGAACACATAGAGCGCCGCGCTTCGTCCGGTCTCCAGCCGCGCCACCACGCTTGCCATCAGCAACGCCATGGCGAGCTGGATCGGCACGACGATCGCCGCGAGCAGCAGCGTGTTGCGGACCGTGACGGGGAATTTCCAGCTGTCGGCCATGGTGCGAAAATTGTCGAGGGTGAAGGCGCCGTCCCGGGTCACCGCCTCGAAAGCGACCAGCGCGAAGGGGTAAAGGAAGAAGATGCAGAGGAACAAGGTCGCCGGCATCAGCAGCAGATAGGGCAGAGCCTTGCCGTGCATGGTGGTGTCCTTTGCGATGCTGCGGCCATGTGGGTGCGGGTCTGGGCGCCCGGAGGGGAAAAAACAACGGGCGCCCCCTCGGGCGGATTTAGTCGACGGGGCAAGCGCCGGTGGATGGCTTGTCAGGTGCCCAGCACGGCGCCTTGGCCTGGTCGATCAGGCCCTTGAGCACCGTGGCCTCTTCGCCAAGCACGCCATGCACGTCCTCGCCGCCGAGCACGATGCGCTCGAAGCTGTCGGTGTAGACCTGGTTGAACTTGCCATCGAGATCGCCGAGCCCCATCGGCAGCAGTGCCGGCAGGGCATCGGGAGCCCCGGTCATGGTGGTGATCGCCGGACCGAAGGCCTTGACCGAAGCCGGCATGTCGTCAGGCAGCTTGACGTCGACGACCGGGAAGAAATTCGTGGCTTTCAGCGTCGCGATCTGGGTTTCCGGCTTCAGCATGTAGGCGACCAGCGCCTTGGCCTTGTCGATGTCGGGCGAGGTCTTCGGGATGGCGACACCGGCCACGACAGGCATGAATCCGCGACCGGCGGGGCCGGCCGGCGCCGGAAAGGCAACAAACTCATCCGGCTTCTTGTTGAAGGCGTCGGCAAGCCGCGCGACATGGTCGAACGCCACCCAGACATCGCCGGTCAAAAGCGGCTCCTGCATGAAGGCATAGTTGGTCGAGTTCGGGTTGGTGTATTGCCACAATTCCTTGAACTTGTTCCAGGCGATCTCGGCTTCCGGTGAACGGAACTTGGTCACCATCGAGCCGGTGTAGGACGGGTAGAGGAACCCCTCGAAGAAGCGGTGCTTGAGCCCTTTTGGACCGGCGGGAAAGCCGAATTTCGGCGAGCCGGTTTTCTCGGCGATGTTCTTCGACCATTCGATCAACTGGTCATAGGTGATGGTGTTGAGATCGACGCCTTGCGGCAGATATTGCAAGGCCTGCCTGTTCGCCGCCATCAAATAGGTGGCCTGCATCCATGGCAGGTATTTCTGCTCGCCGGTGCCGAGCATGCCAAGCTTCTTGTAAGCTTCGTTGACCTTGACGCCGCCGACATCGACGCCGGACAGATCGACAAAGTTCGCGCCGACATTGGAGAAATCACCATGCAGGCCGCCGAGCACGCCGATGGTGCCGGTGCCGGCCTGCAGTTCGGCCTGCAAGCGGGTGAGCCAGGGGCCGGTCTCGGCGACCTGATAGTCGACCGCACCGTCAAAACCCTTCAGCACCTCGTCGCGCATCTTTTGGGTTTCCTCGACGGGGCGCGCCTGCGTCGACCAGAACAGCACCTGCTGGGCCTGCGCGCCGCCTGAGGCGATCGATAACGCCAGCGCGGCGCCGAGCAGTGTCTTCAATGCTTTCATCACGGTCTTCCTCCCTGGATATGCGCCGTCACGGCGGCGTCAGCTTCTCGTCTGCGGTGCGGGTCCATGGCTTGCGCGCGCAACCAGCGTCGGCCGGATCAGCCGCGTCAACGGTGCGGTGGGCTTGTCGGCGATGATGGTGAGCAGCATGTCGGCGATCTCGCGCGCGCATTGGCGGATCGAGGCATCGAATGTGGTCAGGCCGGGTGGCGCGTAGGCCGAAGCGGCAATGTTGTCGAAACCGATGACGGAGAGGTCGCGCGGTACGCTGAGGCCTGCGCGGGCGGCCTCCTCCATCACGGTCAAAGCCAGTTCGTCGAACAGAGCGACAATGGCCGTCGGCCTGTCAGGACCCAGCAGCATGCGGTTGACGGCCTGGACGCGGGCTCCGTGATCGAAGCGCGGCGCCGTCACCACGTCGAGCCGCACCGAAGGATCGCCCCGACGGGCAATGGCCGCGGCAAAGCCGTCTTGCCTGAGATGCCGGAACGTCATCGGTTCGGAAATCGTCACCAGGCCGAAATGGCGGTGGCCGAGATCGTAGAGCATGTCGAAGGCTTCGCCGAAGGCATGGGCGCCGTCGGTATCGAGCCAGTTGTAGCCGAAGTCGCTGTCGAGCAACCGGCCATGGGCAACGAACGGAAAGCCGCGTTCGCGCAGATAGGCGAGCCGCTCGTCGACCGCGGCGATACGCGTCACGACGACGCCATCGGCGCGTCCGGACTCGACGACATGGCGCAGCACCGACAGTTCCGAATGGCCGAAGGCGGCGGTGGCCAGGATCAGGTCGGCGCCATGCGATACCAGCCCTTCGCCGAGCCCGGTGACGAATTCGCCAAGGAAGGAATCGACAAGGTTCGGTCCGCGGATCGGCAACACGAGGCCGACGAAGCCACTGCGGCCGGAGACAAGCGTGCGCGCCGCGGTGTTGGGCACGTACCCCGCCTGACGCGCCGCGTGCGCGACACGTTCGCGCGTCTTCAGCGCGATCTGTTCATGGCCGGCAAGCGCCCGCGACACCGTCGTGATCGACAGGTCGAGGCCTGCGGCAAGCTCCTTGAGCGTGATGACGCGGGTCGTCATCCTTCTCCCTCGAACAAGTTTGAAACGTTTGTAATTGCCTTTCGCAAAAATGCAAACGTTTTAAATTTCTATCCAAAGCGGACTGACGAGCGATTCGACCAACGTGGTGGGGTTTGGGCGTGCCCTGACTATTGGCGGAAACGCCCATCGCTTCGTCATCCTGGGGCGAAGCGACGCGGCGCAGAACCACGATTCATGCCGCGACTTCCAAGCGCTGCCGCGGTGCAGAACTTTGTTCCGCTGCCCTCTGCATGATTAAGGTCGCGGCATGGATCCCAGGGTCTCCGCGACGCCGCTTCGCGGCTGCTCCGCCCAGGGATTACGACATTGGAGGCTAGCGCTCCGCATCCGGGTCGGCCAGACCCTACTGAAGCGTCCGCGCGCTCGGGCCGAGGTGGTCCCGGGCGATGCCGGCATCGCCATCCTCTGCTCCAGACGCACGGTCGAGGCCTGTCGCCACCACCGAGACCCTGAAGCGGCCTTCCATGCTCTTGTCAAAGATCGCGCCGACGATGATGTCGGCATCCTCGTAGACCTCTTCGCGGATGCGGGTCGCGGCCTCGTCGACCTCGAACAGGGTCATGTCCCTGCCGCCCGATATCGAGACCAGGACGCCCTTGGCGCCCTTCATCGACACTTCGTCGAGCAGGGGGTTGGCGATCGCGGCTTCCGCAGCCTTCATCGCCCGGCCCTCGCCGGAGGCCTCGCCGGTGCCCATCATGGCGCGGCCCATGTCGCGCATCACCGATTTGACATCGGCGAAGTCGAGATTGATTAGGCCTTCCTTGACGATGAGATCGGTGATGCAGCTGACGCCGGCATAGAGCACCCGGTCGGCGATGACGAATGCATCGGCGAAGGTGGTCTTGGCATCGGCGATCCTGAACAGGTTCTGGTTCGGGATGACGATCACCGTATCAGCGCTCTCGCGCAGCCGCTCGATGCCCTCTTCGGCCATCTGCATGCGGCGCCGGCCTTCGAAGGTGAACGGCTTGGTGACGACACCCACCGTCAGGATACCGGCCTTGCGCGCCGCCTGGGCGATGATGGGTGCAGCGCCGGTTCCGGTGCCGCCGCCCATTCCGGCGGTGACGAAACACATATGCGTGCCGGCCAGATGATCCATGATCTCGTCGAGCGATTCCTCGGCCGCGGCACGGCCGATCTCAGGAAGCGAGCCAGCGCCCAATCCCTCGGTGACGTGAGCGCCAAGCTGGATCAGCCGCGTCGCCTTCGACATGGTCAACGCCTGGGCGTCGGTGTTGGCGGCGATGAATTCCGTGCCCTGAAGCTGCTCCGCGATCATGTTATTGACGGCATTGCCGCCGCCGCCGCCAATGCCGATAACGGTGATCTTGGGTCTCATCTCGGAGATTTCGGGCTTCTTGAACTCGGCCATGCCTGCTTCTCCTTCGCTAATTGCGCGCGCTTCACGGCCCACCCCCAGACTGCCTTGGGAACATTGCAATCGAGCGGCACGACGCGAATCAGTCCGTTCGGATGGGTACCCCAAAAAGCCAGAGAGCGGCCAGAGGTGCAAGTGCGTGCTAGGTCAAGATTTGTGATGACGGATTGGACAGGGGGTCGTGGAGGTGAGTATCCGGCGCAGGCCCGAATCGCCGATGGGGTTTCGACAGTCGCCGAAACAACGCAACCGTCTCTGGGAACGTTTGCCAGATGCAACCACCGGCAGGGTGACGGGTAGTGTCTCAGTTTGAAATTTGAAATCAGATCGTTGGCCAAAGTGCCGCAATGTTCTGGCATTCGGCAGAGATGTCATTGAGGCGCTGCTTGGTCGCCTTCACGCCGGGGAAGACATTCCCAGAGGCAACGTCAATGACTTGGCAAAATGCCGCATTAACGATGCCATCGCCATATCCGACAACATGAAGGCGGCAATATTCGTTAACTGCCGCCGACACAAAGCCGGCGGATTCAGCGGTGTGAGGATGCGACTTAGAAAAATGGAACTTCAACGCACCAACGTAAAGTTTGCCCTTGATCGTGGCGCGCAACACGATTTCAGGTCGAACAGATATTTCGACGTTATGGAAGGTCAGCTTGGCCGGCGCATGAGCACCCAGTACCGGCTCGGCTCCCATAAGGTCCATGTCGTCCAACATCGTGCTGAAGCGTTCCAGAGCGTCAATGTTGGCGTTTATCCGCCGCGCCGTCCCCACCTTGTCTGGGGTCAACTGCTCAAGGGAATGAAGAACGGAGTCCAAAGGGGACTGGTCGATCGCACCGCTGGCAATGTAGGACGCAACCGCCTCGCTGGCCTCTCTGTGGTACATGCCCATTTGGAAATCGGGGTCTGGATACTTCCGGTCATGCAGAATTTTCCGCTGCCTCGCCCCTTTGCTGGTAATGTATTCCCCAAGTTTGTTTACTGAAATTGTCGGTTTGTTAACCACAGATGCCCACCCTTCCTTGAAGGAGACGAATCATGACGTTCCAAGCAGTCGCTACTTTATCGAACCGTGAGAGTTTGTGTATCTGCGAAATAACAGATCATGAGGCGGATATTGCGCGGCAGGATAACCCCGAATTCGATCAATTCGGCCTCTATCTGATTGCTGTAGACAGAGAAGACCTCAAGGCGCCGGGTCGGGTTCTGGCCAAATTTGCATCTGAGGATGCGGCAAAAAGTCTAGCCAAATTCTTCCGGCTGCACGGCACGCTCGAAACTGCTTAGTCCCGCAGCTTGTAGGGTCCGCGCTTGCCTGGCTTCGGCGCAACAGCGTCCATCTTCTCGCAAAGATCGTCCATCGACCAAAGCGTCTGTGACACGCCAGCGGCCATTCCAGGCGAGGTCTTCAGCGTCTTGTGGATGCGGATGAAGTTGTACCAGACCGTGTATAGCGCAACCATGTGAACGTGGTTTTCGAACTTCTTTGAGAACGCGTTGGTGAGGCGTGTAAAGCGGCGCATCTGCATGCGCATGGTGAGGTTCTGGCGTTCAACGTGCGACGTGCTGACATCGCCAGATCGGGCGAGCCTTCTATGCGGGTCTTCTTTGCGCCAGTGCATACGGCGGGGCTGTAGCGGCGTTCCTGTGGCACTGCCTTGCCTTCCGGTTCGCCATACATCTTGACTAGCACGGCTTAGTCGATGTCGGCTCCAAAGGCTTTCTCGACCGCGTTGAGATAGGCTTTGTGACCGTCTGTCGTAAGCTGGACGCGATTGGCAAGACGCTCCTTTACGTCGTCCATGAAGGCCAGTGCGTATTCGCCATCGCGACCGCCGACCAGCCACGAAATGATAAGCTTGCTGTCGCTATCCAAAGCGGTCCACGTCCAAGTGTCGCCAGCGCGTTCGACGTGGTTCTTCATCGCCGCGACGTTCTTCTGCTTCGCGCCAGTGAACGACCAGATTTCATCGCACTGAACGCGCTTGGCCTTCACGTTGCGGACTTCGCGGTCATGCATCTCGGCGCAGAATTTGCCGGCATCGACAAGCAGCTTCGAAACCGTGTTGATCGACACGTCGGCAATGCGAGAGATAGAGCGCATCGAAGAACCCTCGCAAAGCATGGTCAGGATTTGGACGCGGTTCTTGAGGGGCAGCTTGTTCATGCCCCTAATATCTGAACTTTTATGCTTAGTGCCAAGCATTTCTGTCATGTGAATTTTCCATGCTTGCAGAATCGTAGATGCAAGCATATGCTTGCACAATCGATATGCAAGCACGAGGAACCCCGATGACAGACAAAGACCCTAAGAAGGCAGAAGCCGCCAGAGCGCGGGCCAATTCTCTGACGCCTATAGAACGAAGTGAGATTGCAAAGCGCGCAGCCGACAACAGATGGAACAAAGACCTCCCAGCGGCCATCTACACCGGCGAGATTGAGGTAGGTGATGCCCATCTGTCATGTGCCGTTCTTGAAAATGGCATCCGGGTTCTCACTCAGAGCGACATGATGCGAGCGCTTGGTAGATCACGGCAGGCCAAGGGACGTGGCTTCTATGACGCTGACGTCAACTTGCCTGCTTTTTTGACCGCCAAGAACCTAAAGCCATTCATTTCCAATGACTTGTACGTGACGTCCAGTCAGATCGAATTTAGGCTTCCTTCTGGTCAAAAGGCTTTCGGTTACCGGGCGGAGATGCTGCCGCAAGTCTGTGAAGTCTACTTGAAGGCCAGAGACGCGGACGAATTGACAGGCAATCAGAAACACATCGCTACTCAGGCCGACATTCTGATGCGTGGCCTCGCGACCGTCGGCATCGTTGCTCTCGTTGACGAAGCAACCGGATATCAGCGAGATCGCGCAGCCGACGCTCTCGCAAAGATTCTGGAAAAGTTCATTGCGAAGGAATTGCAGCCTTGGGTTCCAACGTTCCCCAACATGTTTTATGAGCAGCTTTTCCGCCTTCGCAATCTGGATTTTCCGCGCGAGACGGTTAAGCGTCCCCAATATTTCGGCCACCTCACAAACGATATTATTTACGACCGTCTAGCGCCTGGTATCAGGGAAGAACTGCGCAACACGACCCCTAAGCTGCCCTCTGGGCGTCGTAAGCATCACATGCACAGGAAGCTGACCCCGGACATGGGCCACCCGAAGTTGCGCGAGCATCTGGCGTCTGTAACGACAATTATGCGCCTAAGCTCGAATTACGAAGAGTTCAAAAGGAACTTGGATAAAATCCATCCTCGCTATGGCGAGACGATTGCGATGGATTTTGGAAGCGAGGGACTCTAGCGCTTACCCCACCGCTTCTCAGCCGCCTTCTTAGCGATCTCGGCGCGCCGCTCTGGCGTCATGTTTTCCGCCCGCTTCTTCCCGCCCTTCGCGCCAAGCGCCTTGGCTGCCGGGTCTTTGCCGTCGTCAATCACGTCGTCGGATTCCTCGCCGGTGGCAATGCGCATGACGCGGACGGCATTGCCGATCACGTCGGCGGGGCGCTTCTGGCCTTTAGGTCCGGTAGGCATTCCTAGTTCTCCGCATGGCTAAAAACAACAGTGCCGTTGTCCTTACGAACTTCTACGGACACGATTCCATCGTCTCCCCTTCGGGTCTGGAACATGGAGGTAGCGTGGTCTTTGGCCGCCTTCTCGGCGTCGAAGATCACCTTATCGATGATGCCCTGTCTTCCATACCAGATGACAGTGAAGGCCATTGTCGCTCCCATGCTTTCCGCTAAGCATATAGGAGGCCGGCCCGATATGGGAAATGCATATTGCATTCGGGCAAATTTCAAACTGAGACACTACCGGGTGACGAGCTGGCTTGCCGCGCGACGACCGAAGCGTCTATCATGCGGCGATAGATCGCTGACTTGGCGTTCTCGCCGCGATCGGCCAGGCAGGATTATCCCCGGCTGTTGTCGTCAGGGTAGATTTCAGAACGAATGAAGCAGCGTCCCCGCCAATGGCCGACAAGACACAAGTCGGCTTGAGCGCCGTCGACACCGTTCCCCTGCATGAGAAGGTCTATCTGGAACTCGTGCGGGCGCTGATGTCGGGCCATTTCGCGCCGGGCCAGAAGCTGACCTCACGCAAGCTCGCCAAGGAACTCGGCACTAGCGACATGCCGGTGCGCAGCGCCTTCATGCGGCTTCAGGCACTGCGGGCGCTCAGCCCTGTGCCGAACGGCAGCGTCGAAGTGCCGGTCATTTCGGCCGAGCGGTTCTCGCAGTTGACCGCGGTGCGCACGATCCTCGAAGGCTCGGCGACCGAGATGGCGACAAAACGCATCAACGGCAACAATCTGCGGACGATCCGACGCCACTGCACCGACCTGACCCTGGCGGCCCGCAAGGGCGATATCAACGATTACCTGCGCAAGAACCACGAGTTCAAATTCTCGATCTATCGCCATTGCGGCAACGAGCAGATGATCTTCCTGATCGAGACCGTGTGGATGCAGGTCGGCCCGTTTCTTAGGAACCTTGCCATGGGGTTCGAGGATGACCTCGCCTCCATTCTCGACATCGACTATCACGAGGAAGTCGTCGCGGCGATCGAGGCCCAGGATGGGGATCGAGCACGCATGGCCATCGTGCGTGACATCGATGAAGGCGCCGCGCACATCCTTCAGCAGGCCAGATTTCCGAAGGCGAGAGGTTAGAATGGATCACCCGAAAGGCGCCGCCTATCGTTCCTTTCAGCGGACTGTCGCAAAACCTTCGCGATTGGCTGAAGCCTCCCCAACGTCGTCATCCCTGGGCGAAGCAGCTCCAGGGGTCTGCGCCGCGTCGCTACGCTCCTTGCTCCGCCCGTGGATGACGAAGTGACCGACGTTTCCGCCAATCGCCAAGGCATGCGGTTCGTCACCGTCAAGACTTTCTCGCCGAAGAAGCAGGCATCGGCCCAGGAGCTGGGGGCCGACATCACAGCCTGGATGCCCCTTGGCTTTCCGGCTTCTTGCCTCTATGTTGCGATCGCAGATCGCGCAATTGGTTTTGAAATGCCTCCCGACATCCCAGCTAGTGAATTGAAAAAATAAGGAAAATATCCGGCATTAGCCGGATATGGTTCCCGAAAACTCACAAGCTATTTTACCAGGGACAGTGCAGCCGAGCAGGCTGCGGCGCCTTCCAAAACCAGAGGTTAGAAATTGAGCGATGCAATTGCGGACGTTTTGAACTGGCTTGACAGCAGAACCGACATCCAGAGCCTGAGGGCGGCGGTGTGCGACCTCAACGGCATCATGCGCGGCAAGCGCATTCCGGTCGAGCAGGCAAGGAAGGCGCTGGAAGGCAAGCTACGCATGCCTTATTCGCTGATCGGGCTCGATATCTGGGGCGAGGACATCGAAGGCAACACCCTGGTGTTCTCGACGGGCGATGCCGATGGATTGTGCCAATGGACGGGGCGCGGCATTCTGCCGGTCGCCTGGACGGCGCACCCGACGGCGCTCATCCCGCTCTGGCTCGCGGACGAAAGCGGCGCGCCCTATCTCGGCGACCCACGACGGGCGCTGGCCCGCATCCTCGATCGCTACAAGGCCTTGGGCCTGACCCCGGTCGCGGCAACGGAACTCGAATTCTACCTCGTCGATCCGCAATCGCAGCGGCCGGTCGGACCGGTCTCGCCGGTAACCGGGCGGCGTCTCGATTCCGACGCGGCGCTGTCGATCGACGAGATCGACGATTTCGAATCCTTCATCCATGACGTCTACGAGGCCTGCCGGACGCAAGGCATTCCCGTCGACACGGCCATCGCCGAAAACGGTGTCGGTCAGTTCGAGATCAACCTGAACCATGTCGCGGATGCATTGCGGGCGGCTGACGATGCGGTGCTGTTCAAGCGCACGGTGAAGGGCATTGCCCGCAAGCACGGCTTTGCCGCCTGCTTCATGGCCAAGCCCTATGGCGACCGGGCCGGCAACGGCTTTCACGTCCATTTCAGCCTGGTCGACGGAGAAGGGCGCAATGTCTTCGACGACGGCACCGACCAGGGTTCGGAGACCATGCGCCATGCGGTCGGCGGCCTGCTTGCGGCGATGGCCGAGAGCACGCTGGTGTTCGCCCCGCACTTCAATTCGTACCGCAGGCTACGCCCACGATCCTACGCACCGACCGCCGTCGCCTGGGGTTACGAGAACCGCATGGTGGCGATCCGCATTCCCGGCGGACCGACCGGTGCGCGCCGTATCGAGCATCGCGTTTCGGGAGCGGACGCCAATCCCTACCTGGTGCTTGCCGCCATACTGGGCGCAGCACTGATTGGCATTGAAAGACAGTTGTCGCCTGGCGATCCAACGGGAAGCGATGGCCAGGGACTTCCGCCGGCAAAGCTGCCACCGGACTGGGCGTCCGCGATCGCCGCCTTTGAAAGCGGGACGCATGTGGCGGAAATCTTTCCGGCAATCCTGCGCGACTCCTTCGTTGCCTGCAAACGCCAAGAGTTGAACACGTTCGCGCTGAATGTCAGCGATTTCGAGATCGAGACATACCTCGAGAGCGTTTGAGGCCAGACTGATCAAGGCTTGCACGATGACGTCGCCCCTTGGGCGACCCGTTGGATTGTCAAAACGTCTCGACCCAGGGCCGCAGCTCAAGCTCCGAACTCCAGGCGCTGCGATGCTGGCGATGGGCAGCGAAATAGGCCTCGGCGACGGCGTCCGGCGACAGGCGGCGGTCCGGCCGGTCCGGGTCACCGGGCTGACCGGGCGGCTCGATCGCCCCGTCGATGATGAAGTGGGCGACGTGGATGTTCCTCGGGGCGAGTTCGCGGGCCATGGACTGCGCCAAGCCGCGCAGGCCGAACTTCGGCATGGCAAAGCCGGCCGAGCCGGAAAATCCCTTCACACTGGCGGTGGCGCCGGTGAACAGGATCGATCCGGAACCCCGGACAAGGAGCCGACGCGCCGCCTGCTGGCCGACCAGGAAGCCGCCATAGGCGCCGACCAGCAATGCCTGTTTGACCGCTTCGGCATCGAGTTCGGCGATCGGGCCGCGCGTGCGCGCGCTGGCATTGAAAACCACGAGCGCCAGCGGACCGGCCTTGTCGGCGGCGTCGAACAGCTTGGCCACGGATGCGGCGTCGGCGACATCCGTCTCCACGGCAAGCGCACCGGTCTCGTCGACCAGAGCGCTCAGCTTCTCGACGTTGCGGGCGGCCAGAACCACGCGAAAGCCTTCGCGGGTGAGAAGGCGCGCAAGCGAGGCGCTCAGACCAGCGCCGGCGCCTGCGATGACGGCCACATCGGATGTCATGATTTTTCTCTCCTTGCGGATTTCGGCGGAAGCGTTTCGCCTGATTGGGCAGGGTCGCGCCTTCGCGGGTGACAGGCAAGAGATGGAATTGCTGCAGTTGTTGAGCCAGAACGGCCGTGAGCCCGGCGTAGCGCGGTCCGGTGTCGCCTGTGGCGCTACGAAGACCGCTCGGCCTTCAGCACCGAAACCGCCGCTTCGCTGTTGTGGACATAATCGTTGGCGTCCGGCTGCTTCTGCACCAGCAGGATGAACAGCAAGTCGGTCAGCGCCAGTTGCGCATCGCGCGCGGTGATCGAGGACGAGCGCGCCCGCTCCTCATCGGCGATGGTGTAGAGGCAGATGTCTGCGACGCGGCTCAGCGGATTGTCGTGCAGGCCAGTGACTGCGATCACGGTCGTGCCGCGCTTGTAGGCAAGCTCGGCGATGCGCAAGGTTTCGATGCTGGCGCCGGAATAGGAGAGTGCGAACAGCACGTCGCCTGGCCCGAGCGTCGAGACATTGGCCATCTGGATGTGGCTGTCGCTGTCATGCAGGACATTGCGGCCAAGCTTCATCAGCTTGTAGGAGAAATCGCGCGCCACCAGCGAGGAAGCGCCGACGCCGACCAGATGGATGCGGCGCGCGCCATCCAGCAATTCCAGCGTCCTGGAGATGATGCGCTCGGTGTTGGCGGCGACCGTGCGCTGCATCGACAGGAGCTTGCTGCCGATCAGCTTCTTCAAAATGACCTGGTAGTTGTCGCCGACCTCGATCGACCCGTGGATCATGCCCGCCGGCACCTGCCATTCCTGCGCCTTGGCCTCGCTGACCGCGAGCTTGAGCTCCTGATAGCTGGCATAGCCGAGCTTCTGGCTGAACTTGACGACGCTCGACTGGCTGCGTCCAATCTCGGCGGCAAGAGCCGCCGTCGACAGGCGCAGCATCTGGTCGGGATTGTCGACGATGTACTGGCCGATCTCACGATCGCCAGGCGCCATGCCGTCGAGCTTCGCATTGATCCTGTTCAGAACTGACACGGATTCCCTCGCGCTTTCAGGTGACGGCAAAAGGAATAAAATATTCCAATTCCGATTGACAGCCAAGAACGTGGAATTAATTCTCGACTGGATCGGGCCAAGATCCGGAATTCGGAGCAACATCTCCAGAGCGAGCCGCCCGTGTGTGGCCGGCTTTCGCACAAAGGTTTCAAACCATGGACAGATTGCGGATCGTCGGCGGACAAAGACTGGAAGGCGCGGTCACCATATCCGGCGCCAAGAACGCGGCTTTGCCGCAGATAGCGGCCGCGCTGCTCAGCCCCTTCCCGCTCGAACTGACCAATCTGCCTGATGTGACCGACGTCGAAAACATGCTCGGCGTGGTGCGGCTTCACGGCGCCCAAGTGACGCGGACGGCGCATGCCGCGACGATCGACACCAGTGCCGCCGTATCCAAGGAGACATCCTACGACACGGTGCGAAAAATGCGGGCGACGGTGCTCGTGCTGGCGCCGCTGCTGGCGCGTTTCGGCCATGCCCGGGTTTCGCTGCCGGGCGGCTGCGCGATCGGTGCGCGGCCGGTCGACATGCATGTCTCAGCACTCGCCGCACTGGGCGCCAGGATTGCCATCGAGAACGGTTCGATCGTCGCATCAGCGCCGAACGGACTGACCGGCACGCGCATCGTCCTGAGCTCACCATCTGTCGGCGCGACGGAAACCGCCGTGATGGCAGCGACCACGGCCAAGGGCGAAACCGAGATCCTCAACGCGGCCCGCGAACCGGAAGTGGCTGATCTGGCCGCTTGCCTCAACGCGATGGGCGCGCGCATCGAGGGCGCCGGTACGCACCGCATCCTGATTGCCGGCGACACAAGTTGGCATGCGGCCAGGCACGACATCATCCCGGACCGGATCGAGGCCGGCACCTATGCGATTGCCGCAGCGATCACCGGCGGCCAGCTAGAGCTGACCCATGCCCGGCTCGAGCATATGGCCTCGGTTGTGCAATTGCTGGAGGCCACCGGCGTCAGCGTCTGGCCCGGCGACCGCGGGCTCATCGTCTCGCGCGATAGGCCACTCAAGGCTGTCGATCTCACCACCGAACCCTATCCGGGGTTTCCGACCGATCTCCAGGCGCAGTTCATGGCGCTGATGTGTTGCACTGACGGCGCATCGCTGCTGCGTGAAACCATCTTCGAGAATCGCTTCATGCATGTTCCCGAATTGATGCGGCTCGGCGCCAACATCAAGCAGCAAGGCACCACGGCGCTGGTGCGCGGCGGCGAGAAACTGCATGGCGCGCAGGTGATGGCCACCGACCTGCGCGCTTCGGTGTCGCTGGTGCTGGCGGCGCTGGTCGCCGAGGGCGAAACCATCATCAACCGGGTCTACCACCTCGACCGCGGCTATGAGCAACTGGACCACAAGCTGCGCCTGTGCGGCGCCGATATCGAGCGGCTGAGCGCATGAGCCCGGGGCGCTATTTTCTCGGCGTCGACGGAGGCGGCACCGGCTGTCGCGCCCGCATCGAGGACTCGGATGGCACCGTTCTGGGACAAGGACTGTCGGGCCCGGCGACGACGCGGCTCGGCATCGACGCAGCCTGGGCGTCGGTCGCGAAAGCGTTTGGCACGGCGGTCGAAGAGGCGGGTTTCGGGGCTGCGGAGATCGCCCGGACCCACGCCGGCATCGCCCTTGCCGGCATCGGCCGCAAGGGCGCGCTGGAAGCACTCAGGGCGATCGCGCATCCCTTCGCCAGCATCGATTTCGTCAGCGACGGAGTCGGCGCCTGCCTGGGCGCGCATTCGGGCCAGGACGGCGCCATCGTCATCGCCGGCACCGGTTCGATCGGCCTCGGCTTTGTCGACGGACGCGACCTGCGTTTCGGCGGCTACGGCTTTCCGATCTCCGACGAGGGCAGCGGTGCCGATCTCGGCCTGAAAGCCGTGCAGCTGGCGTTGCGCGCCCATGACGGCCGGCATGAGCGGACAGCACTTCTGGCAGAAGTGATGCAGCGTTTCGACGACGATCCGATGGAAGCCGTCGCCTGGATGGACCGCGCCAGCCCCACGGACTATGCCGCCCTGGCGCCGATGGTGATGCGCCACGCCGATCAGGGCGATCCGGTCGGACGGCGCATCGTGCAAAGTGCGGCCGAGCAGATTGATACGCTGGTGCGCGTGCTGTTCGAAAAAGGCGCGCCGCGTGTGGCCTTGCTCGGCGGCCTCGCCAGCGCGCTCGAACCGTGGCTCTCCCCCGACGTCCGGCGCCGGCTGAAGCCTGCTGACGGCGATGCCGTGTCCGGCGCGATCATCCTTGCCAAGAGGTCCGTTCACCGACGGCAGCGTCTTGCCCCGAAGGAATAAAATATTCCAGATTTCTGTTGACGATACGAATATCCAATTCTAAAAAGTTAACAGAGAAAACAGGGTGCGAGGACGGGCTCTAGGTCCGCATATGCCCGCTCCCGATCGGTGAGCCGTGCTCATCCGGCTGTGCCGCATGGCTCTTGAAAGCACTGGGATGACCGAGCAAGGGTTGATGTCTGAGCTGGACCGGCTGGTCTCCGAGGGCCGGAACCCGAGGACGATGGATATCGACCTGCTGCCGACCATCGACGTCCTGCGCAAGATCAATGACGAGGACAAGGCTGTTGCGGCGGCTGTCGAAAAGGTCCTGCCTGAAATCGCTGCCGCGGTGGACCGTATCGTGCTTGCCTTCCAGAGAGGCGCGCGGCTTGTCTACATGGGCGCCGGCACCAGCGGCCGGCTTGGCGTTCTCGATGCATCGGAGTGTCCGCCCACCTTCGGCGTGCCCGAAGGCATGGTGGTCGGCCTGATCGCCGGCGGTCCCGACGCTTTGGTGCGGTCGACGGAAGGCGCCGAGGACGATCCGAAAATGGGCGCCAAGGAATTGCGGGAGATCACGCTCACAGCAGACGACGTGGTGGTCGGCATCGCGGTCAGCGGCCGCACGCCCTATGTCATCGGCGGATTGAACTATGCCCGGCAGGTGGGCGCAACGACGGTCGCCCTGTCCTGCAATCCGGCGTCTACCATCGCCGGCATCGCCGACATTGCCATCTCGCCGGTCGTCGGCCCGGAGGTGCTCACCGGCTCGACACGGCTGAAGTCGGGAACCGCGCAGAAGCTGGTGCTCAACATGCTGACCACCGCTTCGATGATCCGCATCGGCAAGAGTTATCAGAACCTGATGGTCGACCTTAACCCGTCGAACAAGAAGCTTGTCGCCAGGGCGATCAGGATCGTCATGCAGACGACCGGCTGTACGGCGCGACAGGCAAAGCAGGCGCTCGGCCAGACCGGCAACGATGTCAAGCTGGCGATCCTGGTGACGATCACCGGTATGGGTGTCGAGGAGGCGCGCGCGGCTCTCGGCAAGGCCGGCGGGTTCCTGCGAAAGGCAATCAGCGACATGACGGCATGAGCCGCATAGACTGGGCCGATGGTCCAAAGCATGTGTGTCTTGGAAGCGGTCGGCAGAACTGCAAGGCATCGAGTCAAATCACAAAGGGAGACGAAAATGGCAAGGCATCTCACAAGAACACTGCTTTCAGGTATCACGCTGGCCGCTATACTCGGCATTGCGACGGTTTCGAGCCACGCGGCAACGCTGCACATGGCCTGGTCACAGGACGCCACGGGACTTGATCCGCACAAGCAGACGGCCTTTTCGTCGCTGCGGCTGCTGGAACTGATCTATGAGCCGCTGGTGCGGGTCGACGCCAGCCTGCAGATCATCCCTGCCATCGCCACCTCCTGGGAGTTCTCCAAGGACGGCAAGGAGCTGACCTTCAAGCTCGACCCCAAGGCGAAATTCCAGGACGGCGCCGCCGTGACCTCGGCTGACGTCAAGGCATCGTTCGAACGCATCCTCGACGAGAAGACGGGGGCTGCGGCTCGTGCCAACTTTCTGTCGATCGCAAGCATCGATACGCCGGATGCAGCGACCGTGGTGTTTCATCTGTCGCAGCCCGATGCGCCCATCCTGACCGCGATGAGCGACGTCAACGCGGCCATCGTCCCGGCCGGCGAAATCAAGGCCGGCTCGATCGGCACCAAGGCTTTAGGCTCGGGACCCTTCAAGCTTGACAAATGGGACCCTAACGCCAAGGAGGTCTTGAGCGCCAACAAGGATTGGGCCGGGGGCGCAACCGGTGTCGACGGCATCGAAATCAGCGTGCTTCCCGATGAAGCTGCGATCCTGGCCGCCATGCGCACCAAGCAGATCGATTTCGCGCTGCTCAACGACCCGCTCGTCGCCACGCTGGTGCCGAAGGAATCCAGCCTGCAGTTGAACCGCGTGCCGGTGCTCGCCTATCACGTGCTGCAGCTCAATCCGTCGCGCAAGCCGATGACCGAGCTCAAGGTGCGCCAGGCCATCTCCTGCGCCATCGACCGCCAGGAAGTGCTGGACACCGCTTCGCTGGGCGAAGGCAAGGTCACCGGGCCGCTTACCATTCCGGCGCTCGCGACCGACCCGAGTCAGTTGTTCTGCTACAAGCGCGACGTCGAAAAGGCCAAGAAGCTGATGCAAGAGGCCGGCTATGCCGACGGCTTTTCGGCGACCGTAATCGGCGCCACCGGCGAACCGCCGACGGCAGCGGCGGAGGCCCAGGTCATCCAGTCGCAGCTCGCCGAAATCGGCGTCAAGCTCGACATCAAGATGATGGAGCTCAACGTCTATGTCGACGCCTGGCTGAAGGGCGACTTCGACATGGCGATTGCCTTGAACGGCGGCCGCGCCGACCCTTACACCATGTACAACCGCTACTGGACCAAGGCGGGCAATCTGCAGAAGGTGGCGAACTACATCGACGACACGCTCGACAGCCAGATGCAGCAGGGCCGCGCCGAAACCGATCCGGCAAAACGCAAGGCGATCTTCGCCGCGTTCGAGAAGCACCTCACTGAAATGTCGCCGTGGATCTGGCTCTACACATCCTACAGCTATACGGCCCAGCAGAAGAACATCGCCGGGTTCGTGCCGACGCCGACGGGTACGCTGTTCAGCCTGAGCAAGGTTACCATCCAGCAGTAGCCACCGGCATTGGACGAGAGGACTTCTTCGCGTGAACTATCTGATGCGACGACTGGCGACGTTTCCTCTCGTCCTGCTTGGCGTATCCGTCCTGGTCTTCGTGGCGATCCGGATGGTGCCGGGCGATTCGATCACGGCGATGCTGGGCACCGAAGCCGGGCTGCTGACGCCGGCACAGCGCGACTCGCTCGCCGCCTATTTCGGCACCGACCAGCCCTGGTTCGTCCAGTACTGGCGCTGGATAGGCGGCATCCTGCATGGAAATCTCGGCATCTCGGTCACCTATGGCAGGCCGGTGCTCGACGTCATCCTCGAGCGCTTCCCGCTGACGCTCGAACTGGCTGTGCTCTCGATGATCATCGCGCTCGCTGCCGGCATGCCGGCCGGGATCTATGCCGCCACGCACAACGAGAAGCTGTCCGATTTGGGAGTGCGCATCGTCGCCATGATCGGCCAGTCGACGCCGAGCTTCGTGCTAGGCCTGCTGATCATCTACACGCTGTCGGCCGGGTTCGGCGTGCTGCCGGCGATGGGCGAGTTCGCACCGCTCTGGCAGGATCCCTTGCGCAATCTCAGCCAATTGATCCTGCCCGCCATCACGCTCGGCTTCGCCTTCGCCGCGTCGGTCACCCGCATATCGCGCTCTGCCATGCTCGATGTGTTGAGCGACGACTATGTGCGGACCGCGCGCAGCAAGGGCGCCTCGGCGCGCAGCGTCATCTGGCGGCACGCTCTGCCCAACGCGCTCATCCCGGTCGTGACGCTGAGCGGCATCGAGTTCGGCTACCTCCTGGGCGGCGCCGTGATCGTCGAGCAGATCTACGCGCTGCCCGGCCTCGGTCGCATGGTGCTGGACGCGATCCAGCAGCGCGACTACGCGCTGGTGCAGGGCAGCGTGCTGTTCATCGCCTTGAACTTCATGATCGTCAATCTCCTGGTCGATCTCGCCTATGTCGGGCTCGATCCGCGCATCCGGCTTGGAGAGTCCTGATGCGCATCCTGCGCGCCATCTTCGGCCACGGCAGCGGCCGCATCGGCGGCGTCATCGTCGGCGCCTATATCACGGTCGCCATCCTCGCCATGCTGGGGCTGACGCCGCACAATCCCATCACGCAGTACCGCGTCGACCGACTGCATGCCCCCAACGGCGTCTACTGGATGGGTACCGACCTGTTCGGCCGCGATGTGGCCAGCCGGCTGATGGCAGGCATCGGCCAGTCCTTCACGGTTGCCTTCTTCTCGGTGGCCTTCGCCACTCTGGCCGGCACCGTGCTCGGGCTGGCCGCCGCCTGGCTCGGACGCCGCTGGGACGGTGCTGTCATGCGGATCATGGATGTGCTGCTGGCCTTCCCGGCCATCCTTTTGGCGCTGCTCATCGTCACCGTCGCCGGACCCGGCACTTGGACCAGCGTCGTTGCCATCGGCATCGTCTACACTCCGATATTCACCCGCGTGGTGCGTGGCCCTGCACTGTCGCTCAAGGCGCGTGAATTCGTCGATGCCGCACGCACGTTCGGCAGCAGTTCGAGCTACATCGTGACGCGCCATCTGCTGCTCAATCTGGTGGCACCCTTGACCGTGCAGGTGACGCTGGCGCTGGCATGGTCGCTTTTGACCGAAGCCGGCCTGAGCTTTCTTGGCCTCGGCACGCAGCCGCCGGCGGCCTCGCTTGGCCTGATGCTGAGCGACAGCCGCAATCTGATGGAGACCGCCCCCTGGCTGATGATCTTTCCGGGGCTGACGATCATGATCAGCATTCTCGGCTTCAACCTGCTGGGTGACGCCCTGCGCGATATCCTCGACCCGAAGATGCGGAGAGCGCCGGCATGATCCCGCTGCTGTCCGTTCGTGACCTGCGCGTTGGCTTCGGCCGCGATTCGCAAGCCAATGAAGTGGTGCGCGGCATAAGCTTCGATCTCGCCGATGGCGAGACGCTGGCCATAGTCGGCGAAAGCGGCTCGGGCAAGTCCGTCACCGCGCTCTCGATCAACCGCCTCATCGATTTCGGCGGCGGCCGCATCACCGGCGGCGCCATGAGGCTGAAACGCGCCGACGGCAGCCTTTTCGACCTGATGACCGCGACCGAACCGCAACTGACCGGCATTCGCGGTGCCGAGATCGGCATGATCTTCCAGGAGCCGATGACCTCGCTCAACCCGGTGCTGACCATCGGCTGGCAGATCGAGGAATCCTTTCGCCTGCACCGCGGCCTGACCGGCAGGCAAGCCACTGCAGCGGCCA
This sequence comes from Mesorhizobium sp. M0276, assembly GCF_040321755.1. Lineage (NCBI taxonomy): Bacteria > Pseudomonadati > Pseudomonadota > Alphaproteobacteria > Hyphomicrobiales > Phyllobacteriaceae > Mesorhizobium > Mesorhizobium sp. M0276. Next base: position 23,764 of record NZ_JAMYSC010000003.1, read on the forward strand.
AGGATGCGCTCGACCGCGTGCGCATTCCCGATGCCGCGCGGCGGCTGAAATACACGCCCAACCAGCTGTCGGGCGGCATGCTGCAGCGGGTGATGATCGCCATTGCGCTGGCCTGCAATCCGCGCCTGCTGATCGCCGACGAGCCGACGACGGCACTCGACGTGACGGTGCAGGCACAGATCATGGCGCTGCTTGCCGAACTGAAGCGGGAAACCGGCATGTCGATGATCTTCATCACGCATGACATCGGCCTGGTCGCCGGCATCGCCGACAAGGTGATGGTGATGCAGAACGGGCAGGCCGTCGAACAGGGCGAGCTCAACCAGATCCTCGACAATCCGCAGCACCCCTACACGCAGCATCTGCTGCGGGACGTGCCGCATTTCACCAACGGCAGCACCACGCGTTCGGATGGACGGCGCGACAAGGGCGCGAGCCACGAGCCGGCCTTGAAGGTCGACGGCCTCGTGGTGCGGTTTCCTCTCAAGAGCCGTTTCTTCAGCCGCGCCACCGGCGCCGTGCATGCCGTCGACGGCGTCGATTTCGACCTAATGCCGGGCGAAACTTTGGCCATCGTCGGCGAGAGCGGTTCGGGCAAATCGACCACCGCGCGTGCCGTCCTGGGGTTGGTGCGGTCGACGCGCGGCAGCTTCTCGGTCGGGGCTAGAAAAGCTTCTGCTCAGCAAAGCGCCCTGCCCGTGCAGATGGTGTTCCAGAACCCCTACGCCTCGCTCAATCCGAGGCTCAGCATCGAGAGCATCCTGGCCGAACCGGTGATCGCCACCGGCGGTCGGGTCGATGCCGGAACGCGGGCCAGGATGGCGAGCCTGCTGGAACGCGTCGGCCTGCCGAAAAACAGCCTGGAGCGTTACCCCCACGAATTCTCCGGCGGCCAGCGGCAAAGGCTGTGCATTGCTCGCGCGCTGATGCTCAACCCTTCCGTCGTCGTTCTGGATGAAGCGGTGTCGGCGCTCGACGTCTCGGTGCAGGCCAAGGTGCTGGAGCTGCTGGTCGATTTGCAGCGCGAGTTCGGGCTAGCCTATCTGTTCATCTCGCACGACATGGCGGTCGTCGAGCGGATCGCGCACAGGATCGCCGTCATTTATGCCGGCCAGATCGTCGAGATCGGTGATGCGACCTCGGTGCTGTCGCAACCGAAGCATTCTTATACGAAGAAGCTCATCGCCGCCGTTCCGACCATCGACCGACGGCACGAGCATTTCGAGATCGATACGCGCCAGGTTCCTTCGCTGGTCCGCCCGCAGGGGTTTGAGCCGGCTCCGGCGCGGTGGGAGCAGTTTGGCGGGGATCATATGGCGAGGGTGGAGGTGTGATGGGTGGCGCGCAGACACTTCTAAACTCGGCGGGACAGCACCCCCCTCTGCCCTGCCGGGCATCTCCCCCGCAAGGGGGGAGATCGGATGTCGCCTCGGCTTTCGCCAATCTCCAAGATTGGAAGGTTGGCGGGACATCAACGCTGCCAATCTCCCCCCTTGCGGGGGAGATGTCCGGCAGGACAGAGGGGGGTGTGACGGATCACGGCCTCTCGGACGGAGGCCAACATTGAGCGACCTCTCCCAACTCTTCGACCGCGCCTTCCAACCACTTGCAACCGCAGTTTCCACCAAGCGCATACCTGGCGGCGTGCTTGGCATCGTCGACAAAAGCGGCCACCGCATCACCAGAGCAATCGGCTCCGCGCAGCTCGTGCCAAAGCCCCGCCCCATGCGGGACCACACCTGGTTCGACCTGGCATCGCTAACTAAGGTCATCTTCACCACGCCACGCATCCTGGCGCTGGCGGAAGATGGGGTCATCGATCTCGATGCGCCGCTGGTCTCGGTGCTGCCGGACCTGCGCCAGTATGATGCAGAGGCCTGGGAGCGGAAGGTGACGTTCCGGCAGTGCCTCGGCCACCAGACGCCCTTTCCGGCGGTCGAGCCGATCTACACGTATGGGCGCGACCCCGAACTGCTGCGCGCCTTCATCCTGCAGCGCGAATGGCGGGCCCGCGACCCGGTCTATTCCGACATCAACTTCATCCTGCTCGGCTTTGTGCTGGAGCGGCTGTCGGGGAAGACGATCCGGAACATGGATCCCGGCCCCGGATTCGCCTGGTCCGCCGAACCGGATGCTGCCGCCGCGACCGAGGACTGCACCTGGCGCCATCGCGTGCTGTCCGGCGAGGTCCACGACGACAATTGCTCGGCGCTGCAAGGCGCGGGTCACGCCGGCCTGTTCGGAACAGCCGCTTCGGTGCTGGATTTCGCGCAAGGGCTGCTGACCGGCGCCTCCGAACGTTCGATCGCGCTGATGCGCACGCCCCTGTCGGCCACCCGCACCCATGGCTGGGAGCGCCCGTATGAAGGCTGGTCCGGCGGGACCTTGTGCAGTCCGGGCACTATCGGCCACACCGGCTTCACCGGCACGGGACTGTGGATCGACTTCGACGGAGGCAAGGCTTGGACCTTGCTCACCAACCGGATCCATCCGACACGTCATTTCGACAGTGGAATCGGTTCGCTTAGGCAGGCGGTCGGCGATCTCGTCAATGGAGCTCAATAATGGAACCAATCTGGGCCGTCGGCCTGATGACCGGCACCGTGCTCGACGGCAACATCGACGTCGCGCTGATCAAGACCGATGGCGAACGGATCGACGATTTCGGCACCTATCGGTTGATGCCTTATCCCTCGTCGATCCGCTCCCTGCTGGAAGAGACGCTGAAGGAGGCACGGGCCTGGAACTTCACCGGGCCGGAGCCGGCGATTTTTCGCAAGGCGGAGGAGGCCCTGACGCGTGCCCAGTCGGCGGCGGTCAAGGAGTTGGTCGAAGGCTATGGCATGACGATGGCCGATATCGGCGTCGTCGGCTTTCACGGCCAGACGGTGCTGCATCGTGCGCCGCAGGTTGGACGGCTTGGCCAGACCCGGCAGCTGGGCGATGGCGAACTGATGCACGCCCTGTTGGGCACCAAGGTCGCCTACGATTTCCGTTCGGCCGACATGCGCGCCGGTGGGCAAGGCGCGCCTTTGGCCGCTGTCTATCACACGGCGCTGATGCGCAGCGCCGGCGCCAATGGCGAGGTGGCGGTGCTCAATCTGGGCGGCGTCGCCAACATCACCTGGTGGGACGGCGCCGACAATGTCGTTGCTTTCGATACCGGCCCCGCCAATGCGCCGCTCAATGATTTCATCAAATCGAAGGGTCTGGGCGAAATGGACCGCGATGGCGCACTTGGCCGAGCGGGAACGGTCGATGAGGCAAGGCTCGCCAAGCTGTTGCAGCACCCCTATCTGACCAAAGCCTATCCCAAATCGCTAGACCGATTCGACTTCGGTGCCGCGATGGCGGACGGTTTGAACGCCGAAGACGGTGCTGCCCTGCTCACCGCCTTCACTGCTGCCGCCGTCGGCAAGGCGCTCGATCTTCTGCCACGGCGGCCTAGAAAGCTGGTGGTCAGCGGCGGCGGGCGCCACAACCCGACGATGATGGCAATGCTCGCCAGCCGCGCCGGCGTCGAGGTGGTGCAGGCCGAAACCCTTGGCTGGAGCGGCGACGCTGTGGAAGCGGAGTGCTTCGCCTTCCTCGCGGTTCGCGTGCTGCGCGGCCTGCCGATCAGTTTTCCAAGCACCACCGGCGCGCCGCAGCCGATGCGCGGCGGGCGGCTGGCCGGCTGATCAGGCAACCAGTTTCTTCTGCAGGAAGATACGGCTGCGGCCGACCGGGAAATCGGCAAGCGTGCCGAAGGGCTGATAGCCCTGTCGCTGATAGGCCTTGGCGGCATTCGGATTGAAGGTATCGATCCAGGCATTCTGGCAGCCGCGACCGACGGCTTCCTGTTCGGCCGCGTCCAGCATCCTGCCGGCCACGTGCTGGCCGCGCAGCCTCTCATCGACCCACAGCCATTGCACATAGAGCCAGCCCCAGGCGGTGTAGCCCGAAATGCCGGCAACGACCGCACCGGCCTCGTCGCGCACGAACACGGCCAGGGCCTTCCTTTTGGAAGCACCGACATCGCCATCGTTGAATGCCGTCAGACGCTCGCCGAGAAAGGTGAGTTCTTCCGGCAGGGGATTTGCCGTCGTTTCAAGTGTCGTCTTCATATCGATCCCCGAACAGGGTGCGCGTCCTGATCGCCGCCGTTGCGAAATTCGGACGCGGCGATGCCGTAGCGCTTGAGCTTGTCGTAGAAGGTCTTGCGCGGCACGCCGAGCGCATCGATGGCGCTGCGCACATCGCCGCCATGGTCGCGCAGCGCATCGCGGATGAGTTCTGCTTCGTAGAGGCCGACCCGTTCGGGCAGCGTCGCCTCTGGTTCCGGTACTCGGGTGGGTACCACCTTCGTCTCATCGTCCGGGCCGAGGCCGAGCGCGACGCGATCGGCAAAATGGGCGAGCTCGCGCACATTGCCCGGCCAGGCATGCGACTGGAGATGGTCGCTGACCGCGGCGTTCACCTTGGCGACGGGCCGGCCGAATCGCTCCGAGGCCTTGCCGAGGAAATGCCCGAACAGCATCGGGATGTCGCCGCGCCGCTCACGCAGGGGCGGGATGCGCAGCGTCACCACGTTGAGGCGAAAATACAGGTCCTCACGAAAGTCGCCGCGCTGGTCCGGCCTGCCGAGATCGACCTTGGTCGCCGCGACGACCCTGAGGTCGACGCGGCGGGTCTCGTTCGAGCCAAGCGGTGTCACGCTGCGCGTTTCAAGCACCCGCAGCAGCTTGACCTGGAGGGCTGGCGGCATGGATTCGATCTCATCGAGAAACAGCGTGCCGCCGCTGGAATGCTCGATGCGGCCTATCCGCCGCCGTTGTGCGCCGGTGAACGCGCCCGCCTCATGACCGAACAGTTCGCTTTCTATCACGGTCTCCGGCAGCGCGCCGCAATTCAGCGCCACGAAGGGTTTTGCCCGGCGCCGCCCCCATCTGTGCAGAAGATCCGCCACCACTTCCTTGCCAGTTCCGGTCTCCCCTTCGACCAGCACGTCGACATCCATGTCGGCGATTTGGCGCAAGGTTTCGCGCAGGCGCCGGATGGAAGGCGCTTCGCCGATCAGCGGCAGGCCGTCGGCAGCCTGCGCCGCTGCCTCGCGCAGCCGCCGGTTCTCCATCACCAGCCGCCGCTTCTCCGATGCCCGTTTCAGCGCCTCGACCAAGCGATCGCCGGCATAGGGCTTCGGGATGAAATCGTAGACGCCGTCCTTGAGTGCGGCCACCGCAAGATCGACATCGCCATGCCCGGTGACCAGGATCACAGGTATGTCCGGATCGATCGCCTTGATGCGGTCGAACAGCTGCAGGCCGTTCATGCCCGACATGCGGATGTCGCTGACGACCACGCCCTCGAAATTCCCGTCGACGACACCAAGCGCTGCCTCGGCGGCGTCGAGCGCGACCACGGTGAAGCCGGCAAGCTCGAGCAATTGCGTGGTGGCGTGAAGCAGGTCCGCATCGTCGTCGACGAGTGCCACCAGCCCTGATCGGTCCGTCATTCTATCCGCCTCAGGTCGATGGTGAAGGATGCGCCGCCGGCGCTGCCGGAGGCGCTGGCGCTGCCGGGATCGAGCCGCAGCGTGCCGCCGAGTTCCTGGGCGATCTCCTGCGAGATCACCAGCCCGAGGCCGAGCCCCTTCTCTTTGGTGGTCTGGAACGGCATGAACAGACTGCCGGCGGCCTCCGCCCCGACGCCGGGGCCATTGTCGCGCACCGAAATGAGCACCCTATCGTCGCGCTCCGCGAGTTCAATCTCGATGCGGGGATCAGGCTGATCCTTCATGGCGTCCAGCGCATTCTGCAACAGATTGACGAGGATCTGCTCCAGCCGGATGCGGCTCGCCATGACGACCGGCGACGCGTTGCCGCGCGGCTTGACGATAGTCACCCCGGAATCGCGGATGCGGCCGGACAGCAGCGACAGCGCGCCGTCGATCGCCTCGCGCACCGGCAGCGGCGAGGCGGCGACGCCTGGCCGGCGGGCGAAGGTGCGTAAGGTACTGGTGATCGCGCCGATACGTTCGGTCATCGAGACGATCGACGTCAGATTGCCGCTGGCCGGCACGGTCTTGCCGCTGTCTAGAAAGCGGCCGGCATTCTCGGCATAGGTGCGGATGGCGGCGACCGGCTGGTTGATCTCATGCGCCACGCCGGCCGCGATCTGGCCGAGGATGGAAAGCCGGTTGGCCTGGGCGAGGTCGTCACGCAGCCGGCGGACCTTGGCTTCGGCGTTCTCGCGCTCGGCGATTTCGCCGGCAAGGGCGGCGTTGGAGCGCGTCAGCTCGGCCGTCCGCATGCTGACCCGGCTCTCCAGTTCGACATTCATCCGCGCCAGCGCTTCCTGCCTCAGCCGGTGGGCGCGCCGGCGCCGGGTCAGCACAAAGGTTAGCAAGCCCATCAGCAGCAAGCCGAGCAGCGTGGTGAGGCGCGCCGTGTTGGCGGCGGCGGAGAGAGCAGCATCGGCGGGCGTCAGCAGCCAGAGACGCCAACCGGGGACAGCACCCGGCAGGTCCTGCACAACCTCGACGAACTGGCGCTGCTTGCCGGCACTGTCGATCGTCGCCAGGCCGTCACCAGCGCCGCGTCGGATCGGCAAGGGCTCGAAGCCGGCATCGGCCAGCTGGAGCTGCTCGTGGGCAGCGGCGGTGTCCTGCGCCGAGAGTGGTGCGAGGGCACGAAACCGCCAGTCGGGCTGACTGGTAGCCAGCACCACGCCACGTTCATCGGTGACGAAGACGAGAAAGCCGCTGGAGCGCCAATTGGCTTCGACGCTGTCTAGCTCGACCTTCAACACCGCCACGCCAAGCGGCTTGGCGCCATCGTCGACCCGGCTGGCCAGGTAAAGGCCTGGCTTGCCGCTGATCGTGCCGAGGCCATATTGGCTGGCGGCACCCTTCGCCATGGCCTCCTGAAAATAGTGCCGAAAATTATAGTCGATGCCGACAAAGCTGGTCGGCTCGCCGGCATTGCTGGCTGATATGGCGATGCCTGCTGTGTCGATGACATAGATGGCGGACGCCGAGGCATCGCCGGCAATCGCCTTGAGCTTGTCGTCAAGGGCCTTTTCTTGCATTTTTCCGGCTCGGCGCAGAGCGCCGCGTACAGCGTCGTCACGTGCCAGCACCAAGGGAACCAGGCGCTGCTTTTCGATTTCGCCGGTCAGCGTCCCCGCCGCCAGCGGCAGGGCCGCAAGTGCTGTGTCGCGGAGATTGTCGGCCGCCTGGCCGGCGGCAATGCGCCCGGCAATTGCGATCGCGCCAGCCAGGAAGGCAAGGGCGACGACCGCGACAAGCCAGCGGCCATCGCGCAGCCGGGCCACCGCCTCGCGCAGCAATTGACGTCCGGCAAATCCAGGGGATTCGCTATCGGTGCCTGCTTGCGACGTCTGCCCTCTCCTATTCCTCAAGCCGTCCCGACTTCCCGGCCAGTGTAATGCGAAAATCCGCCCAGGCAAACAATGCCTGTGCGGAAATCCGCACAGGCATTACCCGCTTAACCTCGAACAAGGGCCGAAATGCCGGGATTCCGGCCTTTTCCCGATCTGGCACGACGCTTGCAAAAGTCCTTGCAGCGGCGTGCGACCGGAGCGCCGCGATGGGAGAAGTCACGCAGGGCGGTGCATTCCGCCCCATCCGGCAGGGAGAGTTCGATGCACATCGCAGATCATTCAGGCGCGGCTTCCGCGCGGCGCAAGCCTTTCTATGCCCAACTCTACGTGCAGGTGCTCGTCGCGATCACCGTCGGCATCCTGCTCGGCCATTTCTATCCGTCGATCGGCGAAAGCATGAAGCCGCTCGGCGACGCCTTCATCAAGCTGGTCAAGATGATCATCGCCCCGGTCATCTTCCTGACCGTGACGACGGGAATTGCCGGCATGAGCGACCTGCAGAAGGTCGGGCGTGTCGCCGGCAAGGCGATGCTCTACTTCCTCACCTTCTCGACGCTGGCGCTGATCATTGGCCTTGTCGTGGCCAATGTCGTGCAGCCGGGCGCCGGCTTCAACATCGACCCGGCGACGCTCGATGCCTCGACCGTCAACACCTATGCCGCCAAGGCGCACGACCAGTCGGTCACCGGCTTCCTGATGAACATCATCCCGACGACGATCGTCGGTGCCTTCGCCGACGGCGACATCCTGCAGGTGCTGTTCTTCTCGGTGCTGTTCGGCATTGCGCTGGCGCTGGTCGGCGACAAGGGCACGCCCGTCCTCAATTTCCTGCAGGCGCTGACGACGCCGATCTTCAAGCTGGTCAGCGTGCTGATGAAGGCAGCCCCTATCGGCGCCTTTGGCGCCATGGCGTTCACCATCGGCAAATACGGCATCGGCGCGGTCATCAACCTCGCCATGCTGGTCGGCACTTTCTACGTGACGTCGTTTCTGTTCGTCTTCGTCGTGCTGGGGGCGGTCTGCCGCTACAACGGGTTCTCCATCCTGTCGCTGATCCGCTACATCAAGGAAGAGTTGTTGCTGGTGCTGGGCACCTCATCGTCTGAGGCAGCCCTGCCCTCGCTGATGGAGAAGATGGAGAAGGCCGGCGCCAAGCGCTCGGTGGTCGGTCTAGTCATTCCGACCGGCTATTCGTTCAACCTCGACGGTACCAACATCTACATGACGCTGGCTGCGCTGTTCATCGCTCAGGCAACCAACATCCACCTGTCGATGGGCGACCAGATCCTGCTGCTGCTGGTTGCGATGCTCTCGTCCAAGGGTGCCGCCGGCATCACCGGGGCAGGCTTCATCACCCTTGCCGCCACGCTTTCGGTTGTTCCGGCGGTGCCGGTCGCCGGCATGGCGCTGATCCTTGGCGTCGACCGTTTCATGTCGGAGTGCCGGGCGCTGACCAACTTCGTCGGCAATGCCGTCGCCACGCTGGTGGTGGCGCGCTGGGAAGGCGAACTCGACGAGGCCAAGCTGGCGAGAGCCCTGGCAGGCACCGCGGATGACAACCTGCCGGCGGATGTCGTTCCCGCCGAGTAATAGTCCGTGCGGTCTGATACCAACAACGGCCGGAGGCATGCTGCCTCCGGCCGTTGTTGTTCAGGTCGCAACGTCGATTTTCCGCGGCCCGACGAAGACGACGAATTCGCGGTCGCCGACATCAAGGTCGACGCCCTTGATCACCTCCACTCAAAGGACTTGCGCACGCCGCGCAGCTTGAGCTCAGCCATTGAAGTCCCTCCTCCGGTCCGGACAGGTGCTCGGGCCGACAGGCATGCGAGCCGCCAAGGTGACCACGTCATCGAACAGGACAAGGCTGGCGGCGCCGACGAGACCGGCGTGGCGGCCGAGTTGGGCCTGAACGACCGGCACGTCGCGATAGGCGCGCATGGCCCGCTGCCTGATCGTCGCCTCGATGGTCGGCAGCATCAGGTCGAGGCCATTTGCAATGCCGCCACCGACGACCAGCACATCGGGCGAATAGAGATGCAAGAGGTTGGTGAAGCCGACGCCTAGCCAGCGGGCTTCCTCGTCCAGCAATGCCGAGGCAAGGCCATCCCGCAGCCGCGTCGCCTCGACGACATGGCGGCCAGTCACCTCCGCGTCCGCAGACAGGCGCCGCAACGTCGAGCCGTCGCCGGCGGTCGTGGCGGCGGTGGCGCGGCGGCCGAGCGCTGTTCCAGAAGCGATCGCCTCGAAACAGCCGACGACGCCGCATATGCAGCGCTCGCCTTCGTTGGTGATGGTCATATGGCCGATCTCGGCGGCAAGGCCGCGGCGGCCGTGCAGGATGCGCCCGTCGACGACGACACCGCCGCCGATGCCGGTGGAAACCGTGACGAAGACCAGCGAGCGCGCACCATGACCGGCGCCGAAGCGCCATTCGCCGAGCGCGGCGGCATTGGCGTCGTTCTCCAGCCGCACCGGTAGACCGAGCCGCCGTTCGAGGATATCGGCAAGCGGCACGTCTAGCCAGCCGGCGAGCGTCGGCGGTCCGACCGCAATGCCGGCTTGCGGATCGAGCGGCCCCGGCGCGCCAACGCCGACACCGACAATGGCGAGCGCCGGGGCCTCGGCATACACGGTTGCCGCCAGCGCCTCGATCTGGCCGATCACCGCATCGGGACCAGCCTGCGCCTGCGTCGGCACCGCCGCGAATGCCAGGATCTTGCCTTCACGGTCGACCAGGGCGGCGCGAAGCTCCGTCCCGCCAAGATCGATCGCGAGGGCGGCTTGTATTGTCATCCCGCGACCTTCAATCCGTACAGCCAGGCGATGCGGCCGGCGAGGTCTTTGTCGCCGAAGGCGAGCGAACCGAGAACCACGGTTTCGGCCCCGGCGGCACGCAGCAATGGCACCGTCTCGTGGCGGATGCCGCCATCGGCCGCCAGAACCACGTCTGCCTCGCGGCCGGCCTGCTTTAGGACGGCGCGGGCGTCGCGTAGCCTGTCGCAGGCCTTGTCCGAGAGGCTCTGCCCCTTGACGCCGATTGCCGTCCCGAGGAGCGTGACGAAGGCGACCTCGGAGACGAAAGGCGTCACCGTCTCGACCGGCGTCTCCAACCTGAGCACGACGCCGGCTTCGGCGCCGAGTTCCCGGGCCAACCGGACGGCGCGCAACCCCGCCTCGCCATTCTCGGCATGGACGCTGATCATGTCGGCGCCGGCCTCGATGAACTGGCGCGTCTGCGCCTCAACGATTGCTTTGTCGACCATCAGATGGACATGGATGGGCTTGGCCGTCAGCCTGGCGATGCGGGCGACGAGATCAGGAAAGAACAGGAAGGACGGGGCGAAATGCCCATCCGCCACATCGATGTGGTGAAGATCGACATAGGGCTCGATGCGTTTCAGGTCGCTCTCGAAGTTGGCGAGGTCGGCAGACCACAGCGAGAATTCGGCTATCATGCGATCGCGTGGCAATGCGGCGATAGCGGCTGGGCCGGAGAGTGGTTTCGAGATCATCATGGGTCCTGGTTGTTGAAACGAGCATCGAGAAAGCCCGCGATAGCAGCGCGGATTTCGGCGAAATGGCGATCTTTGTCGGTGCCTTTCGGCGCCACCTCGGTGAAGACTGCATTGGGGATAGCGTCGGCAAGGCTGCGGGCGGTCGCCAGCGGATGGACGAGATCGATGCCGCTGCCAATCACGAGCGTGGGGATTGCGAGGTCGGCGGCTACTGGCTGTGTGATGCCAGGCCCGTCCTCTGCGATCGCCTGCATCACCTCGGCGAAAATTGACGCGTTTTCGCGCGCGAAGAAGCCAAGCAAGGAAGCGAGATTATCCGGCGCTTCCGAGCGAAACCGGGCAGCGGTGGCGGAGGCCGCGAAGGCATCGCGCGCTTCATCAAGCGAACGGCTGCGGATGAATTCCGCCACTTCCACGTAAGGGCGCATGTTTTGCGGCGCTGCTTCGAAGGCCCAGGCCGGGCGCACAAGCACCAAACCCAGGACGCGGTCCGGATACCGGACGGCAAGCTGCAAGGCGATGGCCGCGCCCATCGAAATACCGCCAGCAACGAAGTCCTTGATGCCAGCAGCATCGGCGGCAGCCAGCACATCTTCGGCAAACATGTCGATCGAAAAGGGGCGACCGCTGCCGGCGCCGGAGCCGCCCTGCGCGCGGCATTCGACGGTCAGCCGGCGGTAGGAAGGACTGTCGGGAAAGTTCAGCGCCACCTGCGCGGCATCGCCTCCAAGGCCATGCTGGAAGACGACGGGAAGCCCGGCTTGCCGCGTGTCGAAAACACGAAGTGCCGCATCGTCGCGAAGCAGGATCGCCGGTGCTACGCCCATCAGAGCAGCCCCCGCAGGAAGGCAGCGACACCGGGAGCTTCCTCGGCGGACAGGCCGTGGGTGACGAGCGATCCCTCGAAGCCGACTGCCTTGAGCCGCGCGACGAAATCGGGGAAGTCGACAATGCCTTGCCCAGACGTGGCAAAGCGGCCATCACCGTGGCGATCCTTGGCGTGCGCCATGGCGACGTGGCCGGCTGCCTCGTCGATCGCTGCGGCAACGATGGAGCGCGCCTCGTCGGGCGTCGCGTGTTCGAACAGGTTCGCCGGATCAAGCACGATCTTCAAGTGCTTCGACCCCATCTCGGCGATCAGCCTGATCGCGTCGTTCGCCGAGGTAACGATGTTGGCCTGCTCTGGCTCGATGCCGAGATCGACGCCGGCCTCTTCGGCCAGCGCCAGCGCCTTCGACATCTCGGCGGCCATATCGGACCAGGCGGCAGGCGTGGCATTGTCAGGATGATAGGCCCACTGATCGGCGGCGTTGCGCGAGCCGGTGCAGAGCGTGACCAGCGGAATGTCGAGGGCAGCAGCAGACTTGATGATGACGGTGAGACGCCGAAGGCCATCGTCGCGGACTGCCTTGTCGGGATGCGCCATATTGTAGGTGCCCGACAGTGCTGCGAGTGAAACACGGGTCGACCGCGCGGCGATGCGGATGGCCGCGATCGCCTCCGCCGGCACGACATCCGGCATCGACGGCAGGCCGGCGCAGGCGAGATTGAACTGCGTCGCCTCGTAGCCGGCCTGCTTAACCGCTGCGAGCACCGCGGCCGGCTCGGCACCGGGAAAGGTCTTGGCGAAAATGCCGAGACGCATCAAACCGCTCCCGAAACCGAGGCGAGCTCAACGCGTTCACCTGATGCCACCGAGCGTGCGATGGCAACCATGGCGCGGATCGAGGCGATGCCGTCCTCGACATTGGCGCCGCGCATCGGCGCGCCTTCCAGCACGGTTTGAGCAAGACCTTCCAGCTGGCGGCGAAAGAAATGGCCGTCGGCACCGAGCGGCTTGTGGGCGGAGGCAGTCTTCTCGTGAAATATCTCCACCTCGCTGGCGCGGAAATACCAGGGGTTGAATGTTCTGGCGATCACCGAACCGTTCTCGCCATAAAGCTGAAAACCTTCGTGCCAGTCCATGCGTACGGCGACGGTCAGGTCGAGATGGCCGAGCGCACCGCTGGCGAATTCGGCCTCGACGAACCAGCAATAGGCGCCGAAGCGTTCGTTGAGGCGGGCGCGCACGGCGACTATATCGCCGCACAGGAAGCGCGCCGTGTCGACAAGATGCGAGCCATGCGCCAGCATGAAATACTGGCGCAGATCGGCCTTGGGATTTCCCCCCGGCTTCTTCGCCAGCTTGCTGGTGACGGGCAGCGGCTGCACGGCATCGGTGTTGGTGTAGCGATGGGTGGAATCGCAATACCAGGCCTTCAGCGCCAGAACCTCGCCGATCTCGTCGCGGACGAAGTCGCGCGCTGCTTCCAGCGCCGGGTCGAAGCGCTTCATGTGCCCGACCTGCAGCACCCTGCCCGAGCGCCTAACCGCCTTAGCCAGCGCCTCGCCTTCCTCGACCGAAGTGCCGATCGGCTTTTCGCACAGAACATGCTTGCCGGCATCGAGCGCCTTGATCGACATCGGCACGTGATAGGCGTCCGACGTGGCGACGATCACCGCTTCCAGTTCGGGATCGGCGAGCATTGCGTCATAGTCGCCATACATCTTCCGCGGTTCGTAGGTGGCGCCCATGCGGGCAAGCAGATCGGGGGCCGCGTCGCAGATAGCGTAGAGGTCGGCATTGCCGGCCTTGACGCAGGATTCCAGATGCGCGAACTGCGCGATGGGGCCGCAGCCGAGCACGCCGACCCTGAGGCGTCTGTCCTGTTTCTTGATCATCGTCTCGTTCTTCAGGCGCCGTAGGAGCGCATTGTCTGGCGGTTGGTCTTGACCGCGCCGGCGGGATCGGCGGCGGCCGTTTCGGATTCCTCCTCCAGCACCAGCCAGCCGGTAAAGCGTGGCGCGGTGTTGGCGATCTCGATAACAGCCGGGGTGTCGCAGACGCCCTTGCCGAGCATGGCCCAGGTGCCGTTGGCGTCGACGTCCTTGAGGTGGATGTAACGGATGCGGTTGCGGTAGGTGCGCAGCGTGTCGGACATGTCCTTGTGGCCGCGCAGGATATGGCCAGTATCCGGCACCCAGCCGACCAGATCAGGGTCGAGCAAGGCAAAGATCGTGTCGTAGTCGGCGCGGTCGAACAGCAGCGTGTTGTGGTGCGAGCTCGGATGCACCGCAACCTGGACACCCGCCTTGCGCCCAAGGTCGCCGGCTTTGTTGTAGATGTCCGCTGCTATGGCGAACTTGTCGTCGCGCGGCCCTTCGGACACTACGGTCGCCGAGCCCATCGAGATCAGCGCGCCGGGAAACGCAGCGGCGAAGTCGATCCAGCGCTTGGCGGTCTCAAGATCGGCGCTGATCTTCTCCTTCAGCGTGAAACCGCTGTTCGAGCCGAAGGCGCAAGAGACGAGCGTCAGCCCGGACGCGTTCAGCGCAGCGGCGAACTCCGACGGCTTGCCGGCATAATGACCGATCATGGTGTCGGTGATTTCGATGCCGGCGTAGCCGCCATCGGCGATCGCCTTCAGCAGATCGTCGGGGCCGCCGGTCCAGGCCTTGCCAAGCATTTCCCAGGTGAAGGTCTGGCAGCCGACTTTGAGCTCTTTCACGTTCATCCTTTCATTCCTTGACACCGCCTATTTCTTGATGCGCCCTGCGTCAGCCGTTCGATGATGTGGCGCGGGAAGAGCAGCACGAGCACGATCGGCGGACCGGTGACCCTGGGATGGACATCCTACTTGACCGAGCCCGCGGTCATGCCGGCGAGGAAGTACCTCTGGGCAACGAGGTAGATGAGCAAGAGCGGTAGCGAGCCGAGCACGCTCATCGCCATCATCTGGTTCCATTCGAAGGCGTGCTGCCCCATCAACAACTGGATGCCGATCGGGACGGTGCGCATGGACGTTGACTTCGTCAGCGTCAGCGCAAAGAGAAATTCGTTCCAGCACAACAGGAAGGTGTAGACCGCCGTCGCCACGATACCAGGCAGTGAAATCGGGACGATCACCCGCCAAAGCGCTGTCCAACTGGTGCCGCCATCGACAGCCACGGCTTCATCGAGATCGCGGGGCAAGGTGTTCAGATATCCCGTCATCAGCAGGATCGCGTACGGCAGTGTAAACACCAGGTAGGTCAGGATCAGTGCGACGTAGGTATCGAAGATACCGTATGAGACGACAAGCCCGAAGAAGGGGATCAAAAGTGTGATCGGCGGAATCGTCTGCGTGCTGATGATGAGTGTGTTCAGGCTGCCCTTGCCGCGGAAGTTGAAGCGGCTGAAGCCGTAGGCCGCCATCAAGGCGATCAGCACCGTCAGCACGGTCACCGCTCCCGCCACGAAATAGCTGTTGAAGAAGAAGCGCAGCTTTACCGGGTCGCCAAGGATGGCTGCATACGCTTCCAGCGTGAAGGCCTTTGGCAGGATTGTTGGTGGCAGGGCAAAGATCTCGGTATTCGATTTGAACGAACTGCTCAGCATCCAGTAGATCGGGAATGCCGCGAAAAAGAGCCCCGCAGCAAGCGCTACATGGAGCGCGACGGTGATCAGCCTGTCTTTCGGCGTATGCCTTTTCCTCATGGTGACTACCGAGCCTTTTGATAGCGAATATAGAACAGCGTCAGGCCGAGAGAGATCAACAAGATGACCACAGCGCTCGCCGAAGCCTGCGACAGGTTGTAGCTCGAAAACGCCAGCTTGTACGTGTAGGTGCTGAGGACCTCGGTCGAGTAGATCGGGCCACCGCCCGTCGTTATCCAGATTAACGGGAAGACCTGCATGGTCCAGATGAAGTCGAGCAGCGAGATGCTGATGATGATCGGCATCAGCATCGGAATGGTGATGAAGATCAGCTTCTGGTAGGCTTTCGCCCCGTCGATATCGGCGGCCTCGTAGAAATCCTTGGGAATGCCCTGCAAACCCGCGAGCAGGCTGACCATGAAGAGCGGATAGCCCGCCCAGATATTGGCAAAGGTGACGGCGTGCAGCGCGGTCTCAGGCGAGGAAAACCATTCGACCTTGGAACCGATGATGCCGATTTGCATGAGAATGCTGTTCACGACACCGTTCGGCTCAAGCAGGAGGCGCCAGATCACGGCGATAATCACCGCGGTGAACAGCCAGGGCAGTATGTAGAGCACGCGCAGAATATTGCGCAGCGTCGGATTGATGCGGTCGCTGTTCAGCATGAGCGCGAAGACCATGCCGATGGTCATGTGGAAAATAACACTCATGCATGTGAAGTAGAGCGTGTGCCACAGCGAAGCCCAGAACACGGGGTCGTCGAAGATCGCCTGGTAGTGTTTCAGTCCGGCAAAGGAAGGGTCACGACGCAGCACCGCGCTGTTCTGGAACGAGTAGGCAATCACCGTCACCATCGGCAGCAGCATCAGAAGCCCGATTATGAGCAGCGAGGGCGACAGATAGAGGTAGGGTGCGACCGCTCGTTTCAGCTTATTGTGGGAGCGCTTTTGCCGGGTCATGTGCCAAACCTTGGGATACGCCTTCAAAAGAAGGTAGGCTTCGGAAACAGGTCCATCTCAAATTGCTGATCCGTTGTTGCCGGGTGGCCTGCCCGAAGTCAGGCCACCCGGTCGAAGATAGCAAACGGGAACAGGCCGATCAGAATTTCGCCATCCAGCCCTTCTGAGCGGTGGCTGCGGCTTGTTCCGGAGACTGCTCACCGGCGAGCATCTTCTGGGCCTGCACGTCGAACTGGGTCATCAGGTCTTCAGCCACCGGCAGGCCTGTGAACTCGTTGGCGAGATAACCGGTCTTGAAGATTTCAAAAGCCTTGCCGAAAGCCTTGTCCGAGGTCACGAAATCGGGCTTGGCGTTGACGTTGCCCGGGAAGGCGTTTGCAAGCGACACGAGCTTGGCGTTCACCTTTTCACTCATCAGATATTGGACGAGTTTCCAGGCCTCTTCCTGATGTTTCGAGGCAGCAGAGATGCCGATGCCCCAGGAGGCATAGGGAAGGCCGCGCTTGCCGGTATAGTTTTCCACGCCCGGGACCGGGATGAGGTCGAAGTTCAGCTTGGGATTGCGCTTGCGGATGAGGTTCACATGCGCGAGCGAGTCGATCATCATCCCGGCGCGGTCGTTGACGAATTCCTCGACCTTTTCCTGCTCGGTCTTGGTGGCGATGCCGGGCGAGATGGTGCCGGCGTCGTTGAGTGATTTGACGAAGGTGAGCATATCCACCACCGGTTTGCCCTCAAGGTCTGGCTTGCCGTTCGCCATCATCGACTGACCCGAAGCCCAAACCCACGACATCATGTCGTTCTGGACGCCGGATGGCGTTTGCAGCGACAGGGGCAGCACCCAGCCATACCGGTTCTTGTCGGCGTGCGTCATCTTCTTGGCGGCTTCGAGAAACTCCGCACGGGTCGACGGCAGCTTGGTCACGCCCGCCTGGGCGGCGAGGTCCAAATTCACGAAGACCGGATAGACGAAGGAAGCCACGGGAAACATCACCGCCTTGCCGTCCACCTTGATGATGTCCGCGACCTGGCTCTTGTCGAAACCGCTCGCATCCATCATCGGATTCATGTCGGCGAGTGCGTTCTGCGCATTCAGATTGTTCACCCAGGCGCCGTCGAGACCGACGACGTCGCTGAGGGTTCCGGTTGCAGCACCAACCGAGATCTGGTCTCGCGTGGTCGCGTAGGGGCCGCTGACCAGTGTCACCTTGATTCCGGGGTTTGCGGCCTCGAAGTCATCCATGATTGCCCTGAGCGAGCCAGCCGGCAATTCTGGCTCCCACCATTGGGTGAATTCCAGCGTCGTATCCGCCATGGCGCCGGTTGCGCCAAGCAACCATGCGGCCGCGGCTATTTTCAGCATCGCGGGTCTTATACGAAACGTCATTTTCTCCTCCTTCTTTAGGATCGACCGCACAATGCGGCCGATCGTCTGGTTATTCAGAAGTCTCCTTATGCAGGCGCCTCCCCTCGCCCGCGGGTCTTGTCGCGGATATTCAGATCGCCAGGTGCGTCTCGGGATCGAAGAAATGGAGCTTGGCGTCATCCAGGGCCAACCTGATCTCCGAGCCGGAGCGGACTGTGCTGGCTGGTTCGAATTTCGCCACCGCATTCGACGCCAGGCCGAAATCTTGCACCGCGTCAGGGTCGCCGGAGTCCACCCGGACCGCGTCGATGTTGAGATGGACGATATGTTCGGATCCGAGTTCTTCGATCGAGGTCACCTTTGCCGGTATCGTCTGATACTTGCGGCCGGATTCGAGGCTGCTGTCATAGAGATCCTCCGGTCGTATCCCGAACACGACCTTGCGCCCCGCATACGACCTCAAGCCCGGCCTGCGCACGAAGGCTGCATCCTGCAGCCGGATGGCCAAGGCGCCGGACATCATTTCGTCGCCCGTCAGGGTCGCCTCGAAAAGGTTCATTGAAGGAGACCCGATGAAGCCGGCAACGAAGGCGTTCACCGGCGATTCATAGAGCCTCTTGGGTGTGTCGACCTGCTGCAGCACGCCGCCTTTCAACACCGCGACCCGGTCGCCCATCGTCATGGCTTCGGTTTGGTCGTGGGTCACATATATGGTCGTTACGCCGAGCTGCTTTTGCAGACTGGTGATTTCGGCGCGCATTTGAACGCGCAGTTTCGCGTCCAGATTGGAAAGGGGTTCGTCCATGAGAAAAGCTGCCGGCTCGCGCACCATGGCGCGGCCCATGGCAACCCTTTGACGCTGTCCGCCTGAAAGGTTCGCAGGTTTGCTGTCCAGCAGAGACGTCAGTTGAAGGGTCTTGGCGATCTCGTCCACGCGCTTTTTGCGCTCGGCCTTCGGCTTGCCTGCCAGCCGCATCGAAAAGCCGATGTTTTCGAACACCGTCATATGCGGGTAGAGGGCGTAGCTCTGGAAGACCATCGCGATGTCGCGGTCCTTGGGTGGCATGTCGACGACGTCGACTCCGCCGATCCGAAGGCTGCCGCTGGTGACGTCCTCCAATCCCGCGATCATCCGCAACGCGGTGGATTTGCCACAGCCGGACGGCCCGACGAGAATCAAAAACTCGCCGTCCTCGACCGACAGGTTCAATTGGTCGATTGCGTGAAAATTGTTCCCGTAAGTCTTGGAGATATTCTCAAGAACGACTTCTGCCATATTCCTCCTCCACAAGTCTAAGCCACTGATTTTTATGATTATGCTCGGCTTATGTTCACCTGCGAAATATTCCTCGGATAGTTCGGGCTATGTTCCGGTATCGAGCCGCGCATATTTCAGTTCGACCGCCGACGGCGCGTTCGTCGATGCCAGAAGTTCCGTGACCTGATCGTCGGTCGGAAGCGCCTCGCGCCCACCCCGCCCAGTTATCGATAGGGCCGCCGCCGCGGCCGCGAATGCGACCCGGCCTGCGGTGCCGGCCCTGCGTGTCAATGCAAGGGCATAGGCGCCATGAAAGCAGTCACCGGCGCCGGTCGAGTCGACGACGGCAACCTGGTGCGGAGGCAGGTGCCAGAGCCCTGTCTCGTCGCGCCCGCGATAGAATACGCCCCTGCCACCATCCGTCAGAACCACGGCGGACCGCGACGGCAACCACAATGCATCGAGTATCTCGGCCGGTGAGCGGCGGCCCGTGGCGGTCCGCGCAAAGCCGAGTGGAAGAATGAGATGGTCGCAGAGCCCTATCAGTCTCTCGGTGGCTGGGCCGCGGCTCCATTCGACATCTCCGAGGATCGCAAGGCCGAGATCGCGAGCCCGAGCCACGACATCCAGCGACCCGATCCCGTAACTATCGACGATCAGGACGGTCGCGCGGCTGAGGACCTCGTCCGGAAAGTCCGGCGCGGTCCCCAGCATCGCGTCGTCGTCATACGCGATGAACCGCTCCCCATCCGAACCGACGGTGATCCGCGAGCGTACCGGGCGCGCGTGCGGGTGGCGCGGCGCGAACGCGGTTTCAACCCCACTCGCAACGAGATCGCATAGCACGGCGTCGTCGGCGGCACTGCCCAGCCATCCGACGAAGCCGGCGGTCCCGCCGAGCCGCGCGACGGCCGCAAGTGCCGTCGCGACATTTCCCCCGAAAGCTCGGGCGCTTTGCACAACCTTCCCCTTGCCCGCCGACAACGGCTGATCGACATAGACGATGTCGTCGATCGCAATAGCTCCGAAGCCGAGGATTGAAGGGACGGCGGGCATCGTTCAGGCACCCGCCTTCGCCAAGGCATCTTGCGCCGAAAGGCCGTCATGGATGACGCCCCGAAAGGCAATCGCCGCCTTTTCCGGATCGCCATGCCCCCAGAGATTACGGCCCACCACGGCACCGCGCGCGCCGGCACGGATGGCGTCCGCCGTCTGCTGAAGGGCGCCGAGCAGCGTGTCGGTCTTCGGACCACCGGCGATCACGACCGGCACCGGGCAGGTCCGAACGGTCTCTCGAAACGACTCGAACTCGCCCGTGTAGCCGATCTTGATCACGTCGACGCCGGACTCGTAGCCGATGCGTGCCGCATAGGCGATCTCGTCGGGGGTGAAGACGATTTTTGCCCCGTCGGTGAAATCGCGAGGGTAGATATGCGCCACCACCGGCATGCCGTAACGGGCCGCCGCATTCACCGAATCGGTCAGCCAGCGTATGTATTTGCCCTCGGTCGCGCCGCGCACCGGAATGGCCACGGCCAACGCATCGGCGCCAGCGCGCACCGCATCCTCGGGCGTTGCAATCAGTTCACTGATGCGATCGTCTGGGGTGAAGCAGCCTGCCTGGATCACCAGGGAAGCCTTGCCCGCGTATTGCGGCCACAGATGGCGCGCGGTGCCGGGCTGGATGCTGACGTAGTCGGGTTTGCCCACCATGACGCGTGCAAGCGCGCCTGGCAGGTCGGCAAGACCTCCTTTGCGCACGTCGCCATAGCCGACAAAGTGGTCGACCGCGCCGCCAAAAAGATTCCCAGATGGATGTGAGAAGAGGCGTGCCAGGCGCACCTTGGTTCCGAGGCTCATGAGTCCAAAACTCTCCAATCGATTGATTTCAAAATCCTGGACCAGTGTTTGCGAAAGAAAGGATAAATGCAATCTTTCGAAAGCTTTCGAATTCGCGTATTTTTGGTAGAGTGAACCGAGGCCGGGGCGATCGCTTGGCGCATGGAGGCAAGGACAGGGCAATGTTGTCGGAGCAGAGACGCCAATCGATCCTGGGTGAAGTGCAACGCAGCGGACAGGTTCGCATCAAGGACCTGTCAGACGATTTTGGCGTGTCGGAAGTCACGGTGCGCTCCGACCTCGAGATACTGGACCGCAAGGGACTGCTGACCAAGACCCGTGGAGGCGCGGTGACCCGGACCACAGATTCGACCACGGCCGCGTTTGCCCGGCGGATGCAAACGAACCTCGATGCAAAGAAACGCATCGCCCGGGCAGCGATAGACCTGTTCGAGGACAACCAATCGGTCATCTTCGACGGCGGCTCGACATTGATGCAGGTTGCCATGCTGTTGCCGCCGCTCAGCAATGTCGTGGTCGCGGCCACGGCGATGAATATCGTGCAGCATCTGATGCATCGGCCCGGGCTCGACGTTCACATGATCGGTGGCCGGGTCTATCCAGACACGGTGAGCACGCTGATCACCGATGCCGACACGGCTCTCGGCGGCTTGGTAGCGCATCAGGTCTTTGTTGGAGCGCATGCGATTGACTCGTCACTGGATGTGGTCGACGTGAACGAAGACATGGCGCGAACGAAGCGGAACCTCGTGCGCATGGCCCGGCGCGTTGTCCTCCTTGCGGATTCGAGCAAATGGGGCGTCAGCGGGACCTCCAAGGCATTTTCGCTATCGAGCGTCGATGTTGTGATCACCGACGATGGCCTGTCCGGTCCGATACGCAGCCAGCTTGATAGGACCGGGGCCAAGGTGATCTATGCCTGACTCCGTCGCGATTCCCCGGCCGCAACGGAAATATCCAACGCGCACATGACCACAGGCTTAGTACCGGCGGTCGCCCGTTCCTTTCATGTCTGTCATTCTCTCCTCCTAGGGCTGGCAGCCTCCCGATATCGCGCCAGCATTTCGCATGTTGTAGAAAAATTTTACGCGCGTCAATATTTAAAATGCTGTATAGCCCGCTCCAAGGCGATCACGTTGCCGGCTGGGCGGGTCCGGCAGACAATGACCGCATTGGGAGGTACGATCGGAAATGCACGGAAAATCAACGACGAAGCTCGGGATCGGCGTCATCGGATGCGGCAATATCTCGATGACCTATCTGCGCAATGCCGCTCTCTTCGGCGGGATCGAATTGCGCGCCTGCGCCGATATCTCGGCTGACATGGCGGCGATGCGAGCGAAGGAATATGGCATCCAGGCACTCGGTGTCGATGCGCTGCTGGCCGACCCCGAGATCGATCTTGTCCTCAACCTGACCATTCCGGCGGCGCATTTCGAAATTTCACTTGCCGCGCTTTCGGCCGGTAAGCACGTCTTCACCGAAAAGCCGCTCGCCACCTCGGCCGCCGATGGACAGCGTCTGGTCAACGAGGCGAGATCGCGCGGCCTGCTGCTCGGCTCGGCGCCCGACACCTTCCTGGGTGCCGCCGGACGCCGCGCCCGCCGGCTGATGGACGACGGTGCCATCGGCCGCCCTGTCACCGGCACCGCCTTCATGATGGGCCGCGGCATGGAGCACTGGCACCCGAACCCGCAATTCTACTACCAGCCCGGCGGTGGTCCGGTGTTCGACATGGGCCCCTACTATCTGACCATGCTGGTCAATCTGCTCGGTCCGGTCGAGCGCGTCATGGCGATGGCGACGCGTGGCCAGGAGGAACGGCTGATATCAGCCGAAGGGCCGTTCAAGAACACCACATTCAAGGTCGGCACGCCGACCAGCGTTTTGTCGCTGCTCGAATTCCGCTCCGGTGCGACCGTCACCTTCGGCGCCTCGTGGGACGTTTTTCGCCACTCCAACCACCCGATCGAGCTGCACGGCACGGAAGGCTCGCTGCGCCTGCCCGACCCCGACACGTTCGGCGGCACCGTGTCGTTGTCCGAACGCGGCACAGAGTGGAAGGATTTCGCCAGCGAAGGCGAGCTCTATGGCGCCCGCAACTGGCCTTATGCGGCGCCCGATCGCGCCAATTACCGCATGCTTGGCGCCGCAGATCTGGTGCGTTCACTTCAAACCGGCAGCACGCCGCGCGCTTCCGGCAGCCTTGCGCTGCATGTGCTTGAGATCATGGAGGCGATCCTGCGTTCCGGCGAAACACAGGGCTCGGTCGCCATCGCGGGCGATGTCGTCCAGCCGGCCCTGTTGACCGAAGAGGAAGCAAGCAGTCTGCTGGCCTGAGGATATGATGATGACACTCGACCGGGATGCGCTGCGCGTCCTCGAAATCAGCCGCGCGGCCGGCGGCGAACCGTTCGAGACCGGCAGCGTGGCGGCGGCGCGCGCCGCTTACAATGCTTCGTTCCCGACGCTGCAGGGAGAGCACGAGCCGGTAGCCACGACCTTGGAACAGCAGATCGAGGGGCCGAACAGCCCGATTGCCGTGCGCATCCATCGCGGCATCGGCGCACTACCGAACGGGGCACCGGCGCTGCTCTATCTGCATGGCGGCGGCTGGGTGATCGGCAATCTGGATTCGCATGACGAGATCTGCCGCTGGCTGGCCAATCTCGGCAACGCCGTCATTGTCTGTCCCGACTATCGCCTGGCGCCGGAACACAAATTCCCCGCCGGGCTGGAAGATGGGCTGGCAACGCTGCGCTTCATGGAGGAGAATGCCGCCGGTCTCGGCATCGATAAGGCGCGCATCGGCGTGGCCGGCGATAGTGCCGGCGGCAATCTCGCCGCCGTGCTGGCGCTGCTCGCCCGCGATGGATTGGCGCCGCCCGTTGCGGCGCAGATCCTGATCTATCCCAACACCGACGCCCGCCAGATGGCAGACAGCTATCGGCGCTTCGGCGACGGCTTCGGTCTTACCGCAAGCACCATGGCCTGGTTCCGCGACCACTATGTGCGAACGCCCGACGACATGCTGGATTGGCGCGTCTCGCCCCTGCTGGCGCCTCACCTCGCCGGCGTCGCGCCGGCCTTCGTGGCGCTTGCTGGCTGCGACATCCTGGCCGACGAAGGGACAGCCTATGCCGCGCGCCTGCAAACCGAAGGCGTGCCAGTGATCCTGCGGCATTGGCCGGGCCAGATCCACGGCTTCGTCTCGATGGGACGCCATATTCCTGGGGCCCGACAAGCGGTAGCCGAGGCGGTGGCGGCCTGGCGCCAGTTCGAGAGGAATTCGCCGACGACCAACGCTCAGGCCGACTGACGCATCACCAGCGTCGCGCCGAGCTTGACCGTGCGCGCCAGGCCCTGCTTTGGCGGATCGGTCTCGTCCAGCAGAGCCAGCAGGATCTCGACGCTGCGCCCGGCCATGGCAGTGAAATCCTGCGCCATGGTGGTCAGCGCCGGACAGGTGTAGCGGCTCAGCGGATGATCGTCATGCGCGGCAAGGCGCAGATCGCAGTCGGGCCTGCGGCCGACCTTCAGGCCGCGCGAGTACGCGGCAGCCATTACGCCAAAGGCGAGACGATCATTGGCGCACAGGATGGTGCGGCCGGGCAAGGTGCCGGTCTCCAGCATTCTTTCCATCTGCTCGTAGCCAATGCGTTCGAAGTCCCAGGTGTAGTCGCGCGCAGCCTCGATGACGACCGGCTTGAAC
Source organism: Mesorhizobium sp. M0276 (assembly GCF_040321755.1). NCBI lineage: Bacteria > Pseudomonadati > Pseudomonadota > Alphaproteobacteria > Hyphomicrobiales > Phyllobacteriaceae > Mesorhizobium > Mesorhizobium sp. M0276. Next base: position 48,279 of record NZ_JAMYSC010000003.1, read on the forward strand.
CCGGCGGTTTCCATCGCGACGATATAGCTTTGCTGGCGTTCGCCGGAGTTGTGGTTGACATGCGGAATGTCGAGATAGGCTGGCGGCTCACCGGAGCGGCAGAGATAATCGACGATGGTCGACACGCTCTGCCGGTTGTCATTGCCGACGAACGGCGTATCGCCCTCGATATAGGTGTCGAAATAGACGATCGGAATGTCCTGTCCGAGCTTTTCGAAAACGCCGCGGTCGGAGGCCAGCCCCAGCGGGGCGATGATCGCGCCCGCCACCTTCAGTGACAGCAGCGTCCTGACCGACTCCGCCTCTAGCTTCGGCGAGCCATGCGAGGAGATGACGATCGGCCAGTAGCCTTCGTCGCGGCAGCGAATTTCGATGCGGCTGACCATCTCGGCATAGGACGGATCGGTGATCGTCGGCACGATGATGCCGATGTTGCGGGTGCGCTTGCGGTTGAGGTTGCGCGCAAAAAGGTTCGGCTGATAATCCGAGGAGCGCAGTGCGGCTTCGATACGCGCCCGCGTCGCCGGCTTCACGCTTGCCGGGTCGTCGAAATATTTGGACAAAGTCGGCCGGGACACGCCGCATGCCTGGGCGAAGTCATCCATCGTGCGGTGAGTTTTCTCCGCCATCGATATTCCTGATCCCCATACCGTCATTGCCGACCGGACGAGCCGCTACCACTCATGCGGCCGTTGACCGGAAGCAGCAATGGCTTGACCGAACTTATTCAGTCAAATTTTCATACTTCTAAATACAAAGCAAAAATATTCCGCACGTTAAATTATTTATTGACGCTTTAAAACCGGAGACAAAGGGTTCGGGATGGAAAGTGTGGCATGGGGCAGCGCGACGGACTGACCGCCGGCTACGGCGCTGATCGGCCACGGCGTCGGTCCTGCTTGCCAAATGCCGCCACGCCGCCCATACACGGCTTGGCAATCGCCCACCCGCGATTGTGGTCCGCCTCACTTTCAATTTTGCCAGGGATACTCTTCAATGCCTGCGGCGCCTCGGTCAAAGCCTTGACGGATCACTCCACGCCATCGCTCGCCAGCCTCGGCTGGACGGACTTCTTCGGCGACCAGCTCAAGCCCGGCGAAGCCAATCTCGTCCCGACGCGCATCGCCATGGTCCATCGCGACCGCCTGACCGGCTTGTCGCAGGCAGGGCCAATCGATCTGACGCTGCCGGCGCAGGCGAACACAGGCGATTATGCCGTCGGCGACTGGGTGCTCGTCGACGCGCATGACCAGCTTGTGCAACGCCGCCTGACCCGCAAGACGGTGCTCGAGCGCCGCACCCAGGGCGGCAGGGTGCCACAGCTTGCCGCAGCCAATGTCGACACGCTGTTCATCGTCACCTCGTGCAATGCCGACTTCAATCCCGCCCGGCTCGAGCGCTATTTGGCGCTGGCCAACGAGGCCGGAACGACGCCTGTGATCCTGCTGACCAAGGCCGATACCGCTGAGGATGCCGAAGCGTATGAAAGGCAGGCTGCCGCGTTGCAGCGTGAACTGCCGGTCGTGATCCTGAATCCCCGCACCTCAGATGCGGCAACCGCCTTGGCTGTCTGGTGCGGTGTCGGCCAGACGGTGGCGTTGATCGGTTCCTCCGGCGTCGGCAAATCGACGCTGGTCAACACGCTTGCCGGACCGGCGCAGCAATCGCCGCAACAGACCGGGGGTATTCGCGAACATGATTCCAAGGGTCGCCACACCACCACGTCGCGATCGTTGCACGCCATCGCCGGCGGCGGCTGGGTGATCGACACGCCCGGCATGCGGACATTGCACGTCAGTGATGTCGCCTCCGGCATCGACATGCTGTTTGCTGAAATCACCGAACTCGCCCCACTCTGCAAGTTCCGCGACTGTACGCATGTGCATGAACCGGGCTGCGCGGTGCAGGCTGCCTTGAAATCCGGGACGCTCGATCCGGAGCGTCTTGCCCGCTGGCGCAAACTTTCCGACGAAAACCAGCACAACACGCCGGTTCAGAGCGGGCCGCGCGGGGCCAGGTCTCCCGGCGGTCGCGGAAAGAGGCGTTGAAGGGTGAGAACCGAGGATCAGAGCCGCGCCGTGCCGAAGAGCCGATCCCAAAATGCCGACGTGACACCGAAATTGGCCGATTCGTCGATGTGATGATGCACGGCGTGGCGGCGCTTGAGGGTGTAGAGATAGCTCGGATGGCTGGGATGCCAGTGATGAACCATGTGATGGATGCTGATGTACCAGAGGTACCCCAGCATCAGCCCGCAACTTACGGCACTTGCGGTTGCGAAACCTGAGACCATCCAGACAGGCACAAACGCGACCAGCGCATGCACACCGAGGCTGAGCCAGGTCGGAGTGCCCACAGAACTGCGCTCCTCGACATGGTGACGCTCGTGCAGGTCCCTGATGTAGGGAATGTGATGAAGCACGAACCTGTGCAGCATGTATTCGGTCAGCGTCCAGAGGAAGAGACAAGCGAGGACCGTGCCGATCCAGCCTGTCGCATTGTCTTCGCCGGCCTCGATCAGCCCTGCAACTGCTAGTGCGGCGATAACCAGCGGATAGACCACGAAGTCGCTGTAGTAGCCAACAAGACCGAGTTGCATCGTCACCTAGCCTTCGAGCCGCCAAATAAGCGATTTATCAGATTGCCGGACTCGTGGGTGAGGCGCAATGCAGATGCAACTGACATAGCGTCGCAATGCTGTGAAGCAAGGTTCGGACCAACGATCACGCACAGTCGATAGGAATGCAAGTCTTCGTTGCCAACATCGCAAACGGACGCATCACAATGGCAAAACGGAGTGCTGGATTGCTGATCTATCGCCGTAGCGACGGCGATCTCAGGGTGTTGCTGGTTCATCCGGGCGGGCCGTTCTGGACGAAGAAAGACGACGGTGCGTGGTCGATACCGAAGGGCCTCGTCGGCGAGAACGAGGACGAGTTGGCGGCAGCGCAACGAGAAACCGAGGAAGAGCTCGGCGTCAGGATCGACGGCTCCTTCACGCGCCTCGGCGACTACAGGCAACCGGGCGGAAAGATCGTCGTGGCCTGGTCTGTCGAACCGACCGTCGACATCGACGTGCTTGCCATCAAGAGCAACATCTTCACCATGGAATGGCCGCCAAAGTCAGGATTCCTGAAGGAGTTCCCGGAAATCGACAGAGCGGGCTGGTTCACCTTGCCCGAGGCCGAGGCGAAGATCCTCAAGGGGCAGCACCCGATCCTGTTGGATTTTGCCAGGCAGCAAGGCGCCGAATGATCCGCGGCCCTCAGTAAGGCAGGCCGACATAATTCTCCGCAAGCGCGGTCGAAGCTGCACGCGACTGCACGAGGTAGTCGAGTTCAGCCTCCTGGATGCGCTGGCCGAACTCGCCGGTGTCGGGAAAGCGGTGCAGCATCGTTGTCATCCACCAGGAGAAGCGCACTGCCTTCCAGACCCGCGCCAGCGCCTTGCCGGAATAGGCATCGATGCCGGCGTGTGATTTCTCGACGTAGAAGTCGCGAAGACCGGCGAAGAGATAGCGCACGTCGCTGGCAGCGAGGTTGAGGCCCTTGGCGCCGGTCGGCGGCACAATGTGGGCGGCGTCACCGACCAGGAAAAGCCTGTTGAAGCGCAGCGGCTCGGCAACAAAAGAGCGCAGCGGTGCGATCGACTTCTCGAAGGATGGGCCGGTGATGACACTTGCCGCCGTCTGTTCCGGCAAGCGGCGGCGCAACTCGTCCCAGAAGCGCTCGTCCGACCACGCCTCCACGCGATCGTCCTCAGGGCACTGCACATAGTAGCGGCTGCGATGCGTCGAACGCATCGAGCAAAGCGCGAAACCTCGCTCGTGATTGGCATAGACCAGTTCACGATCGGCCGGCGGAACTTCGGCCAGCACGCCGAGCCAGCCGAACGGATAGTGCCGCTCGAAGGTCTTTAGCGCATCCGCTGGCACAGATTTGCGGCTGATGCCGTGATAGCCGTCACAACCGGCAATGAAGTCGCAGTCGATACGATGCGTTGCGCCGTCCCTGTCATAGGTGACGAAAGGTGCCTCACAATCGAAATCGTGCAGCGCGACATCGGCCGCCTCATAGATCGTGGTCAGTCCTGCCGCGTCGCGCTTGTCCATCAAATCGTGCGTAACTTCAGTCTGGCCGTAGACGGTGACATGCTTGCCGCCGGTGAGGGCGGTAAGGTCGATGCGGTGCAGGCGTCCGTCGAAGGCGAGCGAGATGCCGGAATGCAGCAGTCCCTCGGCGTGCAGCCGTGCCGCAGCACCCGCTTCCTCCAGCAATTCGACAGTGCCTTGTTCGAGCACGCCGGCGCGTACGCGGCCAAGCACGTGCTCGCGGGTCGCCCGTTCCAGAATGATCGTCTCGACGCCGATGCCAGCCAACAGTTGGCCGAGCAGCAGGCCGGACGGTCCCGAACCGATGATAACGACCTGGCTGCGCATCAGTGGCCGAGACTTTCGACCTGTGCGGCGAGTTCGGCGGCAAGGCGCAGCGACGCGGCGGTCGCGACGACCATCTGCGGCAGCAACAGCCATTCCAGCGTCCATGCCGCGCCCGAGCGCTCCTGCTCGTGCACAAGCGACTGATGCATGCCGGAGAGCTGCGTGGCGTTGAAGCGGGCCAGCGCCACCAGCGCTTCGGCCTTCACCGGGTTCTGCTTGTGCGGCATGGCAGACGAGCCGCCGCCACCCGACAGTTCGATCTCGGTTCCACCCTGCGCCATCAGCGCGATGTCCTGGCCGAACTTGCCAAGGCTGCCCGTCACCAACGACATCAGGCCGGCAAACTCGGCGAGCGCGTCACGCTGACTCTGCCATTGCGATGCGTCGCCAAGGCCGAGCTTTGCGGCAAGGGCCGCGCGTACCGCCGGCCCTTTATCGCCAAGCTTTTCCAACGTGCCGGCAGCGCCGCCAAACTGCACCACCAGCAAACGTCTGGACTGTCCCGACAGTCCTTCCTGATGTCGCTGCAGAGGTGCCCGCCACGCCGCAACGCGATCCGCGATATGAATGGGGATCGCGGGTTGCATGCGGGTCATGCCGGTCAGCCCCCTGCCCCCGAAGCGCTCCTCCAATGAGATGAGCCGGATGATGGTCTCGGTCAGCAGCAGCCCGAGATGCTCGACGACGGACTTCAGCCGGAGCACAAGGCCGGTGTCGATGACGTCCTGGCTGGTCGCGCCGAAATGAATGAAATCGCCATGCGGTTTCCCGACTGCCGATCTGATCTGGCGTACCAGTTCCGGCACCATGACGCCGTCTTTGGCAACAGCGGCCCTAAGCAAGGCGGTATCCGGCCGGAAAGAGCCCAGTGCCGTCACGATCGCTGCCGCCGCATCCCTAGTGATGATCCCGTTTTCGGCTTCCGCTTCGGCCAATGCGCGCTCGAACGCCAGCATGGCCTCGATTTCCGCCTCGACCGAAAAATGCCTTGATGCCTCGTCGTCGCCAAGGAGCGCGGAGAGCAGCGGATGATCGAAAGGCGATACGGTCATGTCGCGGATCTCCTAGCTGTCGAAGAAGACCGTTTCCTTCTCCCCCTGGAGATGGACGTCGAACACATAAATATCGCCCTGGCGCTCGGCGATCAGCGTCGGCACGCGGATGCGGTGCTCGATCCGTGCCAGGATCGCATCCCCGGCATTGGCCTTTTCCTCGTCGGAAAAATAGAGCCGTGTGTGGAGGCCGAGGTTGATGCCGCGCGCAACGATCCAGAGCGTGATGTGCGGCGCCATCAGGCTGCCATCCCTGAACGGCACCTGGCCCGGCTTGATCGTCTCGAACGTGCACAGGCCGGTGTCCATGTCGGTCGGGCAGCGGCCCCAGCCGAAGAAATTCGGATCTGCAGCACCGCGCAACTCGACCGCCGAGTTGTAAAGCCCGTCCGCATCCGCTTGCCAGATCTCGATCAGCGCATCCTTGAGCGGCGTGCCGGTGCCGTCGAGCACCCGGATTCGAAGACCGATGCGCTCACCCTTGGTCTTGTCGTTGACCATGGTGGCGCCAAGGTCGCTCGCATAGACGCCACCGATGCCGCAGAGATTAGGCGTCAGCCCAATATGGACGTATGGTCCCGCGGTCTGCGAGGGGCTCTCCTTCAGCCGGTCGAGCGACTGGGCCATCAATTGCCCTCCAGCCGGTTTTCGAACAGCGATGAGCGCCGCCCGCGCAGCACGATGTCGAACTTGTAGGCGCGCGCATCAAAGGGGATTGTCGCTTGCATGTCGAGCGCGGCGATCAGCGTCTCGACGGCTGCCTTGTCAGGGATGCCGCGCGCGATCGGGCACTGCCAGATCAGCGGGTCGCCCTCGAAATACATCTGCGTGACCAGCCGCTGCGCGAAGCCATGGCCAAAGATCGAGAAATGGATGTGCGAGGGCCGCCAGTCGTTCGGCCCGTTCGGCCAGGGATAGGGACCGGGCTTGACGGTGCGCAACGCATAGCCGCCATCCTCGCCTGATATGGCACGGCCGCAGCCGCCGAAATTCGGGTCGAGCGGCGCCAGGTAGCCATCCTTCTTGTGGCGATAACGGCCACCGGCATTGGCCTGCCAGAATTCGAGCAGCGCGCCGGGCACGCCGACGCCGCGCTCGTCGAGCACCCGCCCGTAGACGATGATGCGTTCGCCGATAGCGCTCTCGCCGGGTCCGGCGAAATTGTGGATCAGGTCGGCGTCGAGTTCGCCCAGCATGGCGTGGCCGAAGACAGGACCTGTTATTTCCGACAGTGTGTTGTCGAAAGCGAGCGGCGCCTTCTGCGGCGAGCGCAGCACCGAAGTCTTGTAGTTCGGCGTCAGGGCCGGCGGATGCCATGTCCGGTCGCGCTGAAAGAAGGCGCCGGTCTCGGGCCTCCGGTTCGAGCCGGACTTAGCGGGCATTCTTGGCTCCGTCCATTTCCGAAAACACGTCCTTGGCGATCTTGAAGGCACGGTTAGCGGCCGGCACGCCGGCATAGATGGCGACATGCAGGAACGCCTCGCAGATATCGTCGCGCGAAGCACCGGTGTTGGCGGTGGCGCGCACATGCATGGCCACCTCCTCATCATGGCCGAGTGCGGCCAGCAGCGCCAGCGTGACGATCGAACGTTCGCGCTTGGTGAGACCCGGCCGCGCCCACACCGTGCCCCAGGCCGCCTCGGTGATCAGCTCCTGGAAAGGCAGGTCGAAATCGGTGGCGGCGAGCTCGGCGCGGTCGACATGGCCATCGCCTAGCACCGAGCGGCGCATCGCGAGACCGGCGCGATATCTGGCTTCGTTGACGGGGACTTCATCCATCGGTTTCGGCTCCGGAGGCAAGCGATGCGATAAAATCGCGGATCAGGGCGACCAGTGCCTCTGGCTGTTCAACACAAGAAATGTGCGCTGCGTCGCCGATGATTTCGAAGCGCGCGCCGGGGATAAGGTCGGCCAGGGATCGCACAAGATCGGGCGGCGTCGAGCCATCCTGGTCGCCGGCGACGCAGAGCGTCGGTACCGCGATGCGCCGCGCGCTGTCGGTGAAATCCGCATCGCGAACGGCCGCGCAAGTGCCGATGTAACCGGTAAGCGCCTGCCGGGTCATCATGTTCCAATAACCGTTCAGGTCAGGGTGACGCTGCGCGTGGAAGGCCGGCGTGAACCACGTTTTGAGCACCGCGCCGGCAATCTCCTGAATGCCTTTGCTTTTGACCGCGGCGATGCGTGCGTTCCAGCTTTCGGCGGTGCCGATCTTATGGGCCGTGTCGCACAGGATCAGGCCTTCGACCATTTCTGGGCGCCTGCGATAGAAGCCTTGCGCGATCAAGCCGCCCACCGACAGGCCGCACAGCACGACCTTGCTCAATCCGAAATGATCGATGAGGCCTGAGAGGTCATCGACATGATCGTCGATCGAACTGATGTCGCCGATATCGGACAGCCCATGGCCGCGCTTGTCATAGACCAGCAGCGGCATCTCACCATCAAGCGCCGAGACAATGTCGTCCCAGATCCTGAAGTCGGTGCCCAGCGAATTGATGAATATGATCGGGCGCACATTGCCGGTCGCTTTGATGTGGCGATGGTGCAGCGTGATGCCGCCGATGGTGACGAATGGCACGATTTCGATCCTCCATCCCCACATTGCACAAGGCGTTTGGCTCGGCAAAATGATTTTTGCGCCGTTTCATAAGCTCTGGGCCCATCAAATCCGTGTCGGACAGTCTGGCCCGACCACATCGGATGTCTTGCCGACCTGGTCGGCCCCAATCACGTCTGCATCAGTCTGGGCTGCGCGTTTCCGGCCGGCGCCACGAGCATCGACCGCATCATTTCCGACGACCCGCAGTTCCGGCCAAGAGCGAATATCAGGAGGGGCACGACCGAACCGCGAGGTCAGGCCGCCCGTATCGGCGATCGCGTTTTCGCCCGTACCCACTTGCCCATGCAGACATGAGGGGCCTGATCAGGCCATCGATTTTGGCAAGGCGGCGGCCAGTGCATCCACGGCCAGCCGCACCTTCAATGGCAAATGCGGCGTCTGCAGCCAAAGCGCGTAGCAGTCGTAGAGAAAGCGCGTCTCATCCGGCAACAGCGCCACCAGCGCTCCGGCCCGGATGCGGTCACGCACCAGCCAGTAGGGCAGCCAGGCGACCCCCATGCCCTCGGCAGCCGCGTCAGCGATGGCATCGAGATCGTCGAGACGCAGCCGGCCGGCTGGCGTGATCTCTTGCGTGAGTTGCCCCTCGCGCGCAAACAGCCACGGTTGAACGATCTGGCCGAGCCGGCGGTAGACAATCGCTTGATGGTCGACGAGATCCTCAATGCGCCGCGGTTCGCCGTGACGTTGGAGATAAGCGGGCGCCGCGCAGACGACCATGCCCTGGCGCGCGACGCGACGGGCGATCACTCCCGCCTTGTCGTCGAGGGCACCGGTGCGGATGGCAAGATCGTAGCCGTCCTCGGCGAGGTCGGCGAAGCGGTCGCTGAGCGACAGATCCAGTTCCAGCATTGGATATTGCCGCGCCAATTGCAGCAGCACGGGTGCCACGCAGTGGCGGCCGAAATGTGCCGGCATGGTAACACGCAATTTTCCACGCGGCTCCGCAAGCTGGTCGGCGGCAAGCGCGTCGGCGGCGTCGGCTTCGGCCAGCACCACGCGGCAGCGTTCATAGTATGCGCGTCCGAAATCGGTCAGGCTCTGCCTGCGCGTGGTCCGGTTGAGCAGACGCACGCCCAGCCGTTCCTCGAGAACCCGGACATGCTTGCCAACCATCGGTCCGGACATATCGAGTGCGACCGCCGCGGCTGCGAACGAGCCGAGGTCGACAGCCCTGACGAACACTGCCATGCTCTCAAGCCTATCCATATTCGGAACTCCTGCTTTCTACTGTTCTCCTTTGCAGCCATTTATCCTCGGCCAACCTAGCTGCATAGCTCATTCGGTTCAGATAATTTGGAGTATACCGAATGGCACGCGTAGTTCGCTTTCACCGGCATGGAGGCCCCGAGGTTCTGCGCATCGAGGATATCGAGCTTCCCGGACTGGGTCCCGGCGAAGTTCAAATCCGCGTCAAAGCGCTTGGTCTCAATCGCGCCGAGGCACTGCTGCGCGCCGGTGCTTATATCGAGACGCCGACGCTGCCCTCGGGGCTTGGCCTCGAGGCGGCGGGTGTTGTCGAGGCGGTGGGTGAAGGCGTGAACGACTTTATGCCCGGCGACAGCGTCAGTGTCATCCCACCGCAATCAATGATCCGCTGGCCGGCCTATGGCGAGTTGGTCACCTATCCCGCCAATCTCGTCGTCAAGCACCCGCCATCGCTCGACTGGCGGACAGCAGCGGCGGTCTGGATGCAGTATCTGACCGCTTATGGGGCGCTGATCGAGATCGCTAGCCTGCACAGCGGAGATATCGTCGTCATCACCGCTGCATCGAGCAGTGTCGGCCTTGCCGCGATCCAGATCGCCAACAGGGTCGGCGCGACCGTGATCGCGGTGACGCGAACGTCAGCCAAGAAGCAGGCGCTGCTCAACGCCGGTGCGTCGCATGTCGTGGTCTCGGCCGAGGAGGATCTGTCGGCACGGCTGAATGAGATCGCAGGGCAGCAAGGCGTGCGCGTCGTCTTCGACGCGATCGGCGGCCCGGTTTTCGAGCCGCTGACGGCGGCAATGGCACGCGGTGGCATCCTCATCGAATATGGTGGCCTCAGCCGCGAGCCGACGCCGTTCCCCTTGGGCGCTGTGTTGGGCAAGACGCTGACGCTGCGCGGCTACCTCGTCCATGAGATCACCGGCGACCCGGCGAAACTGGAAACGGCCAAGGCGTTCATCCTAGACGGGCTGGAGAGCGGAACGCTGAGGCCGATCATCGACAGGACCTTTGCGTTCGACCAGATCGTCGAAGCGCATCGCTACCTGGAATCGAACGAGCAGTTCGGCAAGATCGTGGTGACGGTTTGAGCAGAGATGGCGAACAAATCACCATTGCCGGCAGCATCGCCCTTGAAGGCGGGACTCTGCCCTCCTAACTGTGCCGTGCGGGCCGGGCCCCTCTGACAGTCGCTTTTGGCGATTGTGATGTCGGACCGCTTTAACGGGCCCGTTTCCATTCCTTTCGGTCAAGCGGGCTCAAATACTTTTGGTTTGGAGCCCCACATGACATCTTCCGTGCTTGGTATGGTTTGCCCCTCCTGTCGCGTCGCGCTCGTGATGAGCGAACGCCAAGGTATCGAAATCGATTACTGTCCGCAGTGCCGCGGCGTCTGGCTTGATCGAGGCGAACTCGACAAGATAATCGAGCGTTCCGGCAGGGAGGCGTCGCCCGCGCCGCAGCCGGCAGCATTCTCCCAGCCGCAACATGGCCAAGGGCGCGATGACGATTATTCCCGCTCGCAGGGCCACCGCTATCCGAAGCGGAAGAAATCATTTTTCGAAGAGTTGTTCGATTGACCGCATGACGCCCGGCACCCGGGGCCGGCGTTTGCTGAAAACTTCAATACCGCATCGACAAAGGTTCATCCCGATGATTTCGCGCACAAGCCGATTTGCAGCCCTCTTTGCAGGACTGTTCCTCGCATTTTCCATGGTCGCGATGGATCATGCCGAGGCCCGTCGCGGCGGCAGTTTCGGCAGTCGTGGCATGCGCACGTTCCAATCGGCACCGCCGACCAGAACCGCACCGGCGTCGACCGCACCGGTCGAGCGTTCGATGACGCCCAACACCGGTGTGAACGACGCGAACCGGCAGCCGCAGGCCGGCATGCAGAGGCCCGGCTTCATGAGCGGCTTCGGTGGGACAATGATGCGTGGCCTGTTGCTCGGCGGCCTGATCGGCCTGCTCGTCGGCCAAGGCTTCGGCGGTCTGGCCGGCATGTTCGGTTTCCTGCTTCAGGCCCTGCTCATTGGTGGCGCGATCATGCTGGCTATCAGGTTCTTCCGGTCGCAATCCGCGCGCGGTCCCGCCCATGCGCTCGCCGGTGCCGGCAATGCCCAGGCGTCGCGGTTTGAGAATCGCGCAACGACGCAGCAACAGACTGCGCGCCCTTTCACGATTCCCGGCTTTGGCGGCGATTCGGAACGCTCTGCGGACCCCGGTTCCGAGGAGATCACGCTGACCCAGACCGACCTCGACGCATTCCAGCAGCTGTTGACCGATGTTCAGGAAGCCTTCGGGCGCGAAGACCATGCTGCTCTGCGCCGGACGACGACCCCCGAGATGGTGTCCTATCTCTCGGAAGAGCTGGCCGACAATGCCCAGAAAGGTCTCAGGAACGAGGTGACGGACATCACTTTGTTGCAGGCCGACATTGCGGAAAGCTGGCACGAGGATGACCGCGACTATGCCACGGCCGCATTGCGCTACGAGTCTCGTGACGTGACGCGCGAGCGGGCCAGCGGCAAGGTCGTTGAGGGCGACGGTGACCACCCGACAGAGACGACCGAGTTGTGGACGTTCGTGCGCGAGAATGGCGCGAACTGGAAGCTCTCGGCAATACAACAGGCCTGAGCTTTGTCCGAGGCGGCTGCTTGCGGGCGCTCGGCGAACCAACGGACAGACGCGTGCCGATCTCGATGGCGTGCCCGGTATCGCTCAGCGCCTCGCAGGCAAATACCTGACAATCCTTGCGCATGAATTGCTCCCCTCCCCCGCCGCCACTTCGGCGCGCGGGGGCGGCTGACATTTCGCCTCTTCGTGCTTGCATCGTAATCCCACATGTGAAAAGAATATTTACAAAAGAAGATTGACGGGAGGAGACGGCGTGCATTCAGGCGGCTTGACGCGTGTTCAAACGGTTGCGCGAGACCTTCGGCACGACTGGCGGAGCCGGCCATGAACGACTTCGCGGCTACCGTCGGCGTCGCCTCGACGCACCCCAAAGACATGCCTGAGGACCATGCCGCGCTGCCGGTGTGGAATGCCGAGAACTGGTTCTATGAGGACTGGCCGGTCGGCCAGAAAATCCGCTCGTTGCGGCGTACCATGGCGGAAGGCGACAGCCATTTGTTCAACACGCTGGTGCTCGACATTCACCCCTATGTGCAGGACCAGATGTTTGCCGAGAGCGAAGGCATTTTCGGCAAGCGGCTGATCGCCGGCGCTTTCGTCTTCTCGGCCGGGCTTGGGCTGGTCGCCACCAATTGCATCAACGCCTTTTCCTATGGCTATGACAAGCTCCGCTTTATAAGGCCTGTCTTCATCGGCGATACGATCTATTCGATCCGCACCAACCTCGACAAGAAGCCCCGCTACAAGGAAATGGGGCTGATCCGCGCCAGCTACGAAGTGTTCAAGGGCGAAGGCGAGCTCGTTCTCTATTGCGAGCATCTGCAGACGGTGAAGTACCGCAACCCGGCCGACTTCGTCGGCAAGACGGAGAAATAGCAATGCCGGCAGCAGCCGAATTGCCGCTTGCCGGTCTCATTGTCGTGGACATGAGCCAATTCCTGTCGGGCCCATACTGCTCGTTGAGGCTGCTCGACCTCGGCGCTCGCGTGATCAAGATCGAGCGTCCGGATGGCGGCGACCTCTCGCGCCGGCTCTATCTCAGTGACACCGAGATCGGCGGCGATTCCACCATCTTCCACGCCATCAACAGGGCCAAGGAAAGTTTTGCCGTCGACCTGAAGAACGAGGCGGATCTCGAGGCGCTGCGCGGGCTTTTGGCCAAGGCCGACGTGCTGATCCAGAATTTCCGGCCCGGCGTCATCGAGCGGCTTGGCTTGGATTACGAGGCCGTTCGCAAGCTCAATCCGCGGCTGGTCTACGCCTCGATCAGTGGCTATGGCGAGGACGGCCCTTGGGTCAAGCGTCCGGGCCAGGACCTGCTGGCGCAGGCGCGTTCCGGCGTGATGTGGCTCAATGGAGACGAAGACCAGGGGCCGGTGCCGTTCGGCCTTGCCATCGGCGACATGCTGGCCGGTGCTGCCTGCGCGCAAGGCGTTCTGGCGGCACTGGTGCGACGTGGCATCACTGGCCAGGGCAGCCATATCGAGACAAGCCTGCTGGAGGCGCTGGTCGACTTCCAGTTCGAGGTACTGACCACGCATCTCAACGACGGCCGGCGTTTGCCACGCCGCTCCAGCTTCCGCAGTGCACATGCCTATCTGTCGGCGCCCTATGGCGTCTACCCGGCCAAGGACGGCTATCTCGCTATCGCCATGACGCCGATCCCCAAGCTCGCCGACCTGCTGTCACTTAGCGAGCTGGCGCCCTATCGTGACCTGCCTGCATCCTGGTTCACCGCGCGCGACGACATCAAGGCGATTATTGCGCAACGGATAGCCACTAAAACCGTCGACGAGTGGCTTGATATCCTCGAGCCGGCCGACATCTGGTGCGCCAAGGTGCTGACCTGGCCGGAGATGCTGGCGAGCGAGGGCTTCCAGTCGCTCGATATTCTGCAGACGGTGACGCGCGAGGATAATGTCTCGATCCTGACCACCAGTTCGCCGCTCCGGGTCGATGGCGTCAGAGCCAAGGTCGATCGGGCAGCGCCTCGTATCGGCGAGCACAGTACGGCAATCCGCGAGGAGTTCGGCCTGTGAGCGTGCCCACGCTCAAGGGCATGACCTGGAGCCATCCGCGCGGCTACGATCCTATGGTCGCCTGCTCATCGCTGTGGAAGCAGAAGACCGGGATCACCATCGAATGGGACAAGCGCTCGCTGCAGGATTTCGAATCGTTCCCGGTCGAGGAACTGGCGCGCGCCTATGATCTCATCGTCATCGATCATCCGCATGTCGGCCAGATCACTGCGGAGCGCTGCCTCGAGCCGCTGGATGTCGCTGGTCGCGAGGCGGAACTTGCAGCACTTGCCTCGGGCAGCGTCGGCCGGTCCTATCCGAGCTACAACTGGCAGGGGCGGCAATGGGCTTTCCCGATCGATGCGGCCAGCCAAGTCCAGGCCTGGCGGCCGGACGCGCTCGACGCGCCGCCGGCGCGCTGGAGCGATGTGCTCGATCTAGCCCGCCAAGGCCGGGTGCTGCTGCCATTGCGCCCGCCTCACGTGCTGATGGCGTTCTACACGCTCGCCGGCAATTTTGGCCGCCCTTGCGCAACGGACCCGTCCGGCGATCTCATCGATGCCGACGCCGGCGGCGAAGTCTTCGAGACGATGCGCGAGATAGCCGCACTGGTCGGCCCCGCCTGCTTCGAGATGGATCCGATCGCAGTTTCGGAACGCATGGCGGAGGCCGGCTCCCGCATCATCTGTGCACCGCTGATCTACGGCTATGTTTCCTATGCAATGTCTGGTTTTCGCGCGAACCGGCTGGCGTTCGCCGACATCCCGGTCGTCGGCTCCAGCGGTCCGATCGGTTCGGCGCTTGGTGGCACCGGCATAGCCGTATCGGCCTTTGCCGAAGCGAAGGATGCCGCGATCGCCTTCGCCTACTGGGTGGCAAGCGGCGAGGTCCAGCGCGGTCCCTATGCCGCCGCTGGCGGGCAGCCCGGCCATGCGGCGGCCTGGGAAGACCGGGCCGTCAATGAAGCGACAGGCAATTTCTATCGCGACACGCGCGCGACGCTGGAGGGTGCGTGGGTGCGGCCGCGCCATGAAGGCTATATGGCGTTCCAGCAGGCGGCGTCCGACCGCATTCTTTCCGGAATGGCCTCGCGGCACAAAGCCGCCGAGGTCATTGCCGATCTCAATCGCCTGTTCCGGGAGACTCTTCCGGCATCAAGCGATACCTCTAAAGCGTAAGCGAACTGGTCTAGTCGAGCCGCCACAGTTTGCGGGCATTCGCGAACAACAGCCTGTCGCGTTCGGCAATGCTGCAGCCCGAAAGCAGCGCGTGGGTCGCCGCCACCCAGGTCGAAAGGCCGCCGCCAAGCGTGCAGACCGGCCAGTCGCTGCCCCAGACGACACGGTCCCAGCCGAACGCGCCGATTGTGTGCTCGACATAGGGCCGCAGCGTCTCAGCCGTCCAGCTGCCCGGATCGGCATAGGCAACAACACCCGAAATCTTGGCCATGACATTCGGGCGCCGCGCGATCTCACTCATGTGCTCGCGCCACGGATGCTCGGTTCCACCCTTGATGTCGGGCACGCCACAATGGTCGAGAACGAACTGGACATCCGGCGCCAGGTTGGCCAACGCGATCGCTTTCGGGATCTGGTGCGGCAGCACGACGAGATCGAAGGTCAGGCCGGTGCCGCCAAGCCGCTTGATGTTCTCACGAAAGAGTACGCCTTCCGAGAGATCATCCGGCACGACATGGAGGACTCGGCGGAAGCCTTTGACGAACGGATTTGCTCGCTGCCTTTCAAGATAAGCCGGAAACTCCGCCTCTTCGGGGCGGCAGGCTGCGATCGCTCCAGCCAGCATGCTGCCGGGTTGCCGTGCCAGCCCTTCGACCCGAAGGGTCTCAGCCTCGATTTCGGCCGGGTCGACATCGACCTCCATATGCAGCACACGCCCGATGCCGACACGCTGCGCCTCCACGGAATATTCCTCATAGGAGAAATCGCGGTTGAGCGCCGGCACGCCTGACAGCCAGGGATAGCGCAAGGCTGAGCGATCGATGAGATGCAAATGGGTGTCGATGATCATGACGGGCTCCTCCTCGTGGCTGTTTCAGATCATCTCACGGAGGAATTCTTCATTCAAATAAGAATTCACGCCGATGAGCCGACTGCCGAGCCCGCGAGGTGCGACAGCTTTTGACATGTTGCCAGCAACAACTCGATCGTCCGGGTAATGTCTGGTGCCGACGGCGCGTTGACCACGGTGATATAGGGAATCGATAGCGCGGCGATCGCCTTGCCATCGGAACTGCGCACCGGAGCGGAGAGGTTGAAGACCCCGGCGGTCTGCATCGAGGCCATCATCTCGTAACCGCGGTCGCGGATCTGGTCGAGCCGGGTGAAGAACTCGGCCGACTGCGCCGTCTTGTCGGTGCTGCGGACGTGTTCCGAAATCATCATCTGACGCTCTTCCGGTGAGCGGAAGGCGAGCAGCACATGTCCCGAACCGGTGTCGAACAGGCTGATATGCGAGCCGACCCGGATCGAAATCCCCCAGTAGTTCGGTGCCTCTTGCTGGCCGATGACGACGGCGGAACCGCGATCAAAAACAACGAGTTGGTTGGCCTGCTGCGATGTCTCGGCCAATTCGCGCATCAGCGGTGTGGCGTAGGAAACCAGCCGACGGACGGGCGCGTGCAATTGCGCCAGTCCGAACAGTTTGAGCGTCAGCGAATAGCGGTCGCCGTCGAGCCGCGTGACGTAGCCGCGCCGCACCAGCCGATCCAGCATGCGGTAGAATTCGTTGGGGCTGCGATCGAGTTTCTTGGCGATTTCGGCCTGCGTAAGACCACCGTCGACGCCCGCCAGCAGTTCGAGGATATCGAGTCCCTTGTCGAGCGCCGGCGCGCGGTAGCGCTCGTCTTCGCTATCGTCCATGACTCATCCCTCCAGTGAATTTCATCCTTCATATACGCAGGAACACGGCTGGCGGAAACAAATTTCGTCTTGACGTACTCGTGAATGTTTTGTTTGTATATGAATGTAGGACTTCTTGTCATCAGACGAGTTGCGGTCGCCGCTGAGGCGGTACCAAGGGAGGATACCAATGAACAGACTGCTTTCCGGCGTGTGCGCCGGTGCATTGTTGCTTGCGTCAGGTGCAGGCGCTGCCTTTGCCGGCGACCTGCCCGGCAAGTTCGAAGGCGTGACCGTCGACGTGAAGCTGATCGGTGGCCAGCAATATGAAAAGCTCTACGAGCGCATTCCCGAATGGGAAAAGGCCACCGGCGCCAAGGTCAACATCCTGACCAAGAAGAACGGCTTCGACATCGACAAGGAGCTCAAGTCCGACATTGCCTCGGGCAGCACCAACTGGTGCGTCGGCTGGAACCATTCGTCGTTCGCGCCGCAGTATACGAGCCTCTACACCGACCTCAGCAAATTGCTGCCTAAGGAAGAGATCGACGCCTTCGTGCCGTCGACGATCACCTCGGCGACGATCGACGGCAAGCTGGAGATGCTGCCGCGAGCGCAGTTCGACGTCTCGGCGCTCTACTACCAGAAGAGCCTCTACGAGAATGCCGACAACAAGACCAAGTTCAAGGCGAAACACGGCTATGACCTGGTGCCGCCGGACACCTGGAAGGAAGTCACCGACCAGGCCGAATTCTTCGCCAACCCGCCAAATTTCTACGGCACGCAGTTCGCCGGCAAGGAAGAGGCGATCAACGGCCGCTTCTACGAGATGGTCATTGCCGAGGGTGGCGAGTATCTCGACAAGGACGGCAAGCCCGTCTTCAATTCAGAAGCCGGCATCCGGGCGCTCGACTGGTTCGTCAACCTCTACAAGGCCAAGGCCGTACCGGCCGGAACCACCAATTATCTCTGGGACGATCTCGGCCAGGGCTTTGCTTCGGGCACCGTCGCCATCAACTTGGACTGGCCGGGCTGGGCCGGCTTCTTCAATGACCCGAAGTCGTCGAAAGTCGCCGGCAATGTCGGCGTCAAGGTTGCGCCGAAGGGTTCTTCTGGCAAGCGCACCGGCTGGTCCGGCTTCCATGGTTTCTCGGTGACCGAGAATTGCCCGAATAAGGAGGCCGCGGCCTCGCTGGTATGGTGGCTGACCAACGAGGACAGCCAGAAGCTCGAGGCTGCCGCAGGTCCGCTACCGACCCGCACGGCCGTGTGGGACTGGGACTTGAAGCAGGCCGAAAACGATCCTTACAAGAAGGAGGTTCTTACCGCCTTCCAGGAAGAGGCCAAGCACGCTTTTGCCGTGCCGCAGACGCCTGAATGGATCGAGATTTCGAACGCCGTCTATCCCGAACTGCAGGCGGCGATCCTCGGAGACAAGACGTCCAAGCAGGCACTGGATGAAGCCGCCGCCAAGGCGACGCAAATCCTCCAGGACGCCGGCAAGCTCTAGTAACGGTTCCCAGGGCTGCCTCCCCCACTAGAGAATGGGGGAGGCGATCGCGTTTCTTTGGACGCCAGCGGTTTACGCTGATCCTTCGCCCCAGGCCCGCGCACCGCCGTCCAATGCAAACACCTCAAGGATTCTGATGAAGGGCCTCAAGCCATCCGCGCCATTCCTGCTGCTGCTTCCGGCCATGATCGTGCTGGCGGCCGTCGTCGTGGTGCCGTTGCTGCTGTCGCTCTATTCCAGCTTCACGCCTTTCCGCCTGACGCGGCCCGAGACATTCTACGTCTTCATCGGCTTCAGGAACTATCTCTCAATCCTGTCCAACACCGATTTCTGGTGGGCGTTCGGCCGCACGGTGCTGCTGCTGACCATCGCGCTCAATCTCGAAATGCTGCTCGGCCTCGGACTTGCGATGCTGGTCGAGAAGGCAACGCGCGGCCAGCGTATCCTGCGCACGCTGATGATGTTCCCGATGATGTTCTCGCCGATCCTCGTCGGCTTCCAGTTCAAGTTCATGTTCAACGACAATATCGGCCTGGTGAACAATGCCCTGCAGTCGCTCGGCATCACCAGGGATGCCATACCGTGGCTGATCGAAGGCCATCTCGCCTTCATCGCCATTTCGATCGCCGA
Organism: Mesorhizobium sp. M0276; assembly: GCF_040321755.1. Taxonomy (NCBI): domain Bacteria; kingdom Pseudomonadati; phylum Pseudomonadota; class Alphaproteobacteria; order Hyphomicrobiales; family Phyllobacteriaceae; genus Mesorhizobium; species Mesorhizobium sp. M0276. The sequence continues at coordinate 67,251 of NZ_JAMYSC010000003.1, forward strand.
GATCTGGTTGTCGACGGCGATCTTCGCGATCCTGATCCTCGCCGGACTGCTCGCCATGCCCAAGGAGCCGATCGAGGCGGCACAGGTCGACGGCTGCACGCCGTGGCAGACCTTCCGCTATGTGACGTGGCCGTTCGTCATGCCGTTCGCCTACATTGCCATGACCATCCGTTCGCTCGACGTGGCGCGCGCCTATGACATCGTCAAGATCATGACCGATGGCGGACCGGCGGGCCGAACCGAACTGCTTTGGACACTGGTGGCGCGCACCGCCTACAGCGACGGACGCATGGGCATGGCCAACGCCATGGCCTATTTCTCGATCCTGCTGTCGATCGCCTTCACCGTCTATTTCTTCAACAAGCTCGCCGCGGCGCGCACGCAGATCGGTGCTGAGTGGTGAGAATGGACGAAAATTCTTCCGCCCGCCTGAAGCGTCGGCTGATTGGCATTGTCTATCGCATCGGCCTGTTCCTGGCGATGCTGACCATCTGCCTGCCGGGTCTCTGGATCGTGCTCTCGTCGCTGCGGCCGGCGGTGGAGATCATGGCCAAGCCGCCGGTGTGGATCCCGCAGGAGATTTCGTTCGACGCCTACATCGCGATGTTCTCCGGCATCGGCAAGGGTGGCATCCCTGTCATCGAATATTTCCGAAACTCGCTGATCATCTCGGTGACCTCGACGGTCATCGCGGTGGCCATCGGCATGGCTGGCGGCTATGCCTTTGCGCGCTACCGCTTCCGCGGCAAGTCGAGCGTCTTTCTCGGCCTGATGCTGACGCGCACGGTGCCCGGCATCGCGCTCTCGCTGCCGCTGTTCTTCCTCTATGTGCGGCTTGGCATCATCGACACGCATTTCGGGCTGATCCTTGCCTATGTTGCGCTCAACGTGCCGTTCACGATCTGGCTGATCGACGGCTTCTTCCGCCAGGTGCCCAAGGACCTCGCGGAGGCAGCGCAGATCGACGGCTGCACGCGCTGGCAGGCATTCTGGCAGGTCGAGTTCCCGCTCGCCGGGCCGGGCATCGCATCCGCCGCGATCTTCGCCTTCCTGACCTGCTGGAACGAGTTTGCGCTGGCCTCGCAGCTGACCCGCTCGGTAAGCGCCAAGACGCTGCCGGTCGGCCTGCTCGACTACACGGCCGAGTTCACCATCGACTGGCGCGGCATGTGCGCGCTGGCCGTCGTGATGATCATTCCGGCGCTCACCCTCACCTACATCGTCCAGAAACACCTAGTCGGCGGCCTGACCTCCGGCGCGGTGAAAGGCTGATCCAATGGCAACCGTTACCCTCACCAAGCTGACCAAACGTTATGGCAATATCGGGATCGTGCACGGTATCGATCTCGACATCGCCGATCGCGAATTCATCGCGCTGGTCGGTCCATCCGGCTGCGGCAAATCGACGACGCTGCGCATGATCGCCGGACTGGAAGAGATCAGCGCCGGCTCGATCGAGATCGGCGGGCGCGTCGTCAACGATCTGCCGCCGCGCTCGCGCAACATCTCGATGGTGTTCCAGTCCTACGCGCTCTATCCGCACATGACGGTGCGCGAGAATCTCGGCTTCTCCCTGAAGATCGCGAATGCGGTCAAGGAAGACATGGAGCGCCGCGTCGCAGAGGCCTCGGCCATCCTCGGCCTCGACGCGCTGCTGGACCGACGCCCGTCGCAATTGTCGGGTGGCCAGCGCCAGCGCGTCGCCATGGGCCGCGCCATTGTGCGCGACCCCGATGTGTTCCTGTTCGATGAGCCGCTTTCCAACCTCGACGCCAAATTGCGCACGCAGATGCGCACCGAGATCAAGAAGCTGCATGCCAAGGTGCGGTCAACGGTGATCTACGTCACCCACGATCAGGTCGAGGCAATGACGCTTGCCGACCGCATCGTCATCATGCGAGACGGCCATATCGAACAGGTCGGCACGCCCGACGAAGTGTTCCGGCGCCCGGCGACGCGCTTCGTCGCAGGCTTCATCGGCTCGCCGCCGATGAACCTGCACGAGGCGACGATCGATGACGGCCGGATGGTTTTCGCCAGCGGCGAAAAATTGCCATTGCCCGGTCAGTTCAAGGCCAATGTCGCAGCCGGAGACAAGGTCGTGTTCGGGCTGCGGCCGGACGACATCTATCCGACCGGACACGGCATCAGCTCCGGGGGTGCGGCCGACGTCCACCAGATCGAACTGCCGATCACGGTCACCGAACCGCTCGGCAACGAGACGCTGGTGTTCGTCGAATTCAACGGCACCGACTGGGTTTCGCGCATGCTGAACCCGAGGCCATTGAGGCCGGGCGAGCGGGTGGCCATGAGCCTCGACATGTCGCAGGCGCATCTGTTTGCCACCGAGACCGGAAAGACATTGCGGAGCTGATCGGCATGGCCAAAATCGAGAAAGTCGACCTTTGCATGGTGGACCTTGTGCCCAAGGTCAAGCGCACCGACGCGATCCAGAGCTTCGTCAGCCAGGAAACGCCGATCGTCACCATCACGGATTCCGACGGCGCGGTCGGTACCGGTTACAGCTACACGATCGGCACCGGCGGCTCGTCGGTGATGCGGCTCCTCTCCGACCATCTGGTGCCGCGCCTGATCGGCCGCGACCCCGACATGATCGAGGCGATCTGGCACGATCTCGAATTTGCCACGCATGCCACCACCATCGGGGCGATCACGGCCATCGCCATCGCGGCGATCGATACCGCGCTTTGGGATCTGCGGGCCAAGAAGCAGAAACTGCCGCTATGGAAACTTGCTGGCGGCGCCAAGGACCGCTGCCCGCTCTACACGACCGAAGGCGGGTGGCTGCATATCGAGACGCAGGCACTGGTCGACGACGCGCTGGCCGCCAAGGCCAAGGGATTTCGCGGCTCGAAAGTGAAGATCGGCAGGCCGCACGGTTCGGAAGATCTTGCCCGCCTGTCGGCGGTGCGCAAGGCGGTCGGCGATGGCTACGAGCTCATGACCGACGCCAATCAGGGTTTCTCGATCGACGAGGCGATCCGGCGCGCGGCGAGGCTGCGCGAACTCGACCTCGCCTGGATCGAGGAGCCGCTGCCGGCCGACGACATCGATGGGCATGTGCGGCTGTCGAACTCGACGCCGACGCCGATCGCCATCGGCGAGTCGCTTTACTCCATCCGCCATTTCCGCGAATACATGCAGAAAGGCGCCTGCTCGATCGTGCAGGTCGATGTCGGCCGCATCGGCGGCATCACGCCCTGGCTCAAGATTGCCCATGCGGCGGAGGCCTTCGACATTCCGGTCTGTCCGCATTTCCTGATGGAACTGCATGTCAGCCTGACCTGCGCTGTTCAGAACGGCAGATATGTCGAGTACATTCCGCAACTCGACCAATTGACCGGCAAGCGCATACGCATCGAAGATGGCCAGGCGCTGGCGCCGGACGAACCGGGCATCGGCATCGACTGGGACTGGGACGCGGTCAAGGCCATGAGCATCGCCGAATTCACCACGGCGATCACGAAATAGGAGACGGGCATGCAGCGGATGGGGATGGTTCTTGGGCTGAAGCCGGAAAAAGTCGAGGAGTATGTCCGCCTGCACGCCGCCGTCTGGCCCGACGTGCTGACCAGGATCTCGGCCTGCAACATCAAGAACTATTCGATCTACCTGAAGCGGCCGGAGAACCTGCTGTTCAGCACCTTCGAGTACCATGGCACCGACTACGAAGCCGACATGGCCAAGATGGCTGCCGACCCCAGGACACAGGAATGGTGGGCGGTCTGCATGCCTTGCCAGGAACCGCTGGCGACGCGCAAGGAAGGCGAATGGTGGGCTGATATGGACGAGGTCTTCCATCATGACTGAAAGCGGTTTCGACCCTGCCTTGCTTGTCCAGTCATGGCCCAAACCCTCCAAGCCGCGGCCGATCGTCACCTTCGGCGCCGGCTCGATTGTCAGGGACGCGCATTTCCCGGCCTACCGGAAGGCCGGCTTTCCCGTCGCTGGGCTCTATGATCCCGATCACACCAAAGCGGAAAAGCTTGCTAGCCAATGGGGCGTGACGGCCTTTCGCACACTTGAGGAAGCGGCCGCCGTCGAGGGTGCGATCTTTGACCTCGCGACGCCGCCCACCCGCCATGCCGATGTGCTGAAAGCATTACCTGGCGGCGCCGTGGCGCTGATCCAGAAGCCGATGGGCGGCCACCTTGCCGAGGCAACCGAAATCCTCGAGATCTGCCGTTCCAAGAAGCTGCAGGCCGCAGTGAATTTCCAGGGGCGCTTCGCACCGATGATGCTGGCGCTGAAGGATGCCATCGCCAAGGGCTGGCTCGGCGAGATCGTCGACTTCGATGCCTGGCTGGCGTTGGCGACACCGTGGGAGCTGTGGGAGTTCCTGCTCAAGGCACCGCGCGTCGAGATCGCCATGCACTCGATCCACTATCTCGACCTGATCCGGCAGCTGCTTGGCGACCCGCGCGGCGTGCACGCCAAGACGCTCGGCCACCCCAACCATTCGGTGGCGCAGACGCGCACCAGCGCAATTCTCGACTATGGCGACACCGTGCGCTGCGCGCTGTCGATCAACCACGATCACAAGTTCGGTCGCCGGCACCAAGCCTCCGAGTTCCGCATCTGCGGCACCGAGGGCGCGGCCTATCTCAAGCTTGGCCTCAACCTCGACTATCCGCGCGGCGAAGCGGAGGTGCTGGAGATCTACCCAAAAGGCGGAACGGATTGGGTCGCGGTGCCATTGGCCGGAGCATGGTTCCCCGACGCCTTCGTCGGCCGCATGGCCAATGTCCAGCGTTTTGCTGCCGGAGAAGATGTTCTGCTGATCAGTCCGGTAGAGGACGCATGGAGCACGATGGCGCTGGTCGAGGCCGCGTATCAGTCGAGCGCGGCACCGGCGACGCCGATCGCGGAAAGGCCCTGATGGAACAGATCCAGTATTTCGAGGACTATGAGATCGGCTCGTCCCGCCTTACCAGCGGCCGCACCATCACCGAGACGGACTTTGTCGTGCATGCCGGCCACACCGGCGATTTCTTTCCGCATCACATGGACGCCGAGTTCATGAAGACGACGCCGTTCGGCCAGCGTATCGCACACGGCACGCTGGTGTTTTCGGTCGGCATCGGGCTGACGGCAACCGTCGTCAACCCTGTAGCCTTTTCCTATGGCTACGACCGGTTGCGCTTCATCAAGCCGGTGTTCATCGGCGACACGATCCGCACGCGCACAACCATCGCGGCCAAGGAAGACGATCCCAAGCGGCCAGGTTCAGGGCGGGTAATCGAGCGCTGCGAGGTGATCAATCAGCGTGGCGAAGTGGTGCTCGCGGCCGACCACATCTACATCGTCGAACGCAGGCCCCCGCAGGGCTGAGACTCGACCTGATGCCTATGAGCTGGCCTTGGCCATGAAGTCGGACCGAGAATGGTCGTGCAGATCTGGCAAGCGCCATATATGTTGTCGTATTCGTCGACTGTAGGTCTTTCAGCCAACTCCTCTCACGCCAGCCACTCTTTCACCGCCGGGCGAGCAAGAACCGCGCGCATCCGGTCCTCGGCGTCGGCGACAGCCAGCGCCATCGGCGCACGGGTCGGGCCACAATCGACGCCTATGACGCGGAAGGCCGCTTTCATGCCCGGCAGGACGCCGGTTTCCAGCACCACCTCGACGAAGTCCTGCGACACCATCTGCAGCATTTTCGCCCGTGCCAGATTGCCGGCGCGGATCGCCTGGTCGATCGCCACGTACAGCCTGCCGAGCAGATTGTAGGTGGTGCCGATGCCGCCATCGGTGCCGAGCATGCCGGCGGCGGCATAGATCTCGTCAAAGCCGTAGTAGAACAGCTTTTGCGGCTGCCGCTTGCGCAGCAGCGAATATTTGAACAGGTCGGTGGAGGTGTATTTGATGCCGATGACATTGCGCAGATCGAGCAGTCGGACCAGCAGGTTGAGCGGCAGCGGCCGGCCGGTGCGCAAGGGGATTTCGTAGACGATCAGCGGCAGGTCCGTCGCCGCCGCCAGCGCCTGGTAGTAGCCAAAGACCTCTTCGTCGGAGAATGGATAGGAATGCGGTGGCAGCGCCGACAGCGCGTGATAGCCGAGCTTTTGCGCCTGCCGTGCCAAGCGGATGGAATCGCGCAGGTTCGGCATGCCGACATGAGCGATCAGCCTGGTGCCGGTGCTTGCAGCACTGGCGAACACCACCTCTTGCTGAACCAGCAATTCGTCCGCCGTCAGCAGGCCAGATTCGCCGCTGCTGCCGCCGACATAGAGCCCGGCCAGGCCCTGGCGCAGGACGTAGTCGTTAATGTTGCGCTGGCGCTGCGGATCGAATTCGCCGGCATCGCTTAGTCCGGTCATCAAGGCGGCATACATGCCCGCCAATTCCTTGGTCATTTGGGAATCCTCAGTCCGTTCGGAAATTTCATTGTGTGGCCTCGCCTGCATGGTGGCAGGCGACGAGATGTTGCCCGGTGATGGGTGAGCCGAAATCGCGCACCTCCGGCGTCACCCTCGCGCAGATGTCGCTCGCCATCGGACAGCGCGGATGAAAATGGCAACCGGGCGGTGGCTTCGACGGATCGGGCACCGCACCGCCCAGCACGATGCGCCGGCGTGTACCACCGGCCTTGGGGTCGGGCACCGGGATCGCCGACAGCAGCGCGCGTGTATACGGGTGCAGCGGGCTGCCGAACACCCCTGCCGTGGTGCCGATCTCGACGATCCGGCCCAGATACATCACCGCGACACGGTCGCTGAGATAGCGGATCATCGACAGGTCATGACCGATGAACAGATAGGTCAGCCCGAGGCGCGCCTTGAGGTCGTCCAGCAGATTGACGATCTGCGCCTGGATGGAGACGTCGAGCGCCGAGATCGGCTCGTCGGCAATAATGAATTTTGGATTGGCCGCCAGAGCGCGGGCAATGCCGACACGCTGGCGCTGGCCACCGGAGAGCTCGAACGGGTAGCGGTCGCGCAGCGCTTCCCGCAAGCCGACCAGCGCCAGCAATTCACTGACGCGGGCATCGCGCGAGGCGCGCGTGCCGATCTTCTGCGCACGCAGCCCCTCGCCGATAATGCGCCCGACCGTCATGCGCGGGTTGAGCGATCCGAACGGGTTCTGGAAAACCATCTGCATGTCGCGGCGGCGCAGCTTGAGCTGCTCGCCTGTCGCAGCGGCATAGTCCCTGCCCTCGAAGACGATGCTGCCGGCGCTCGGCGGCTCGAGCCCGAGCACCGCGCGGCCGGTCGTCGACTTGCCGCAGCCGCTTTCACCGACCAGCGCCAGAGTCTCGCCGCGCATCACCTTGAAACTCACCCCATCGACGGCATGCACGGCGCCGACCTGTCGCCTGAGCACACCGCGCCGAATGGGAAAATGCACCTTGAGATCGGCGACGACGAGCAGCGGTTCTTGCTGTAGCGTCGCAGCCGGTGCCGCGCTTGGCGTAGCTGCCGGCGCACGCGGACATCGCTCGACTTGCCGCCAGCGCCAGCATGCGGCGGTGTGGCCGGCGCCGACCGTTTCCAGTGGCGGTTTCTGCTCGCGGCAGCGCGCCTCGGCATAATCGCAGCGCGGCGCGAAGGGGCAGAACGCCGGCGGCAGGGTGACATTAGGCGGCGCGCCCTTGATCGGCACCAGCCTTGTGTTTGCCGCCGTCAGCGATGGAATCGAATTCAACAAGCCGATCGTATAGGGGTGCGTTGTTGCCGAGAACAGCTCATCGACCGGCGCGCATTCGACGATCGAGCCCGCATACATCACCGCGACGCGATCGGCGAAGCCGGCAACGAGGCTGAGGTCATGGCTGATCCAGATGATCGCCATTCCGAGCTGTTTCTGCAGGCGAGCGACCAGCTCGACGATCTGTGCCTGGATAGTGACATCGAGTGCCGTGGTCGGCTCGTCGGCGATCAGGATCGACGGCTTGCAAACCAAGGCCATGGCGATGCCGATGCGCTGCAATTGCCCGCCGGAGAACTGGTGTGGAAAGGCGCGCATGCGCTGCGGCGCGTTGGCAATGCCGACGAGATCCAGCATGTCGAGCGCCTGGCGCTGTGCTTGTGGCTGGCTCAGGCCCTGGTGCTCGCGCAGCGCCTCGGTCAGCTGCAGGCCGATGGTCAGCACCGGGTTCAGCGACGACATCGGATCCTGGAAGATCATGGCGATGTCGCGGCCGCGGATCTGGCGCAGTTCGCTGTCGGGCATGGCCAGCAGATCGCGGCCTCGAAACAACGCACGGCCGGAGGTGACCCGGCCGGGAGGCTTGCGGATCAGGCCCATCAGCGTCTGCACGGTGACCGACTTGCCGGAGCCGCTTTCGCCGACGATGGCCAGCGACTCGCCTTCGGCAAGATCGAAGGAGACGTCGTTGACGGCATAGACGGAGCTGCCTTTGGGGCCGAATTCGACGCTTACGCCTTGTACGGAAAGCACAGCTTGCTGTCCTATCCCCTTTGCAGCCCTGTCGACGGAAAGCGTGTTGGCCTCCATCATTTGCCACCACCGCCCATGATGTGCTGCGGGTCGAGCGCGTCACGTAGGCCGTCGCCGACGAAGTTGATGCTGAGCACGGCCATCGCGATCATCGCGCCGGGCGGGATCCACATCCAGGGCTGCTCTCGAGGATCGACAGCGTGCGGGCATCGCGCAGCATGTTGCCCCAGCTGGCCGCCGGCGCCTGCGCGCCGAGGCCGAGGAAGGACAGCGAGGCTTCGAGCAGGATGACGGTGGCGACGTCGAGCGTGATCGCCACCAGGATCGGGCCCAGCACGTTGGGCAATATGTGTTCGAGAATGATGACCGACGGCGAGGTGCCGAGCGAGCGCGCGGCGAGGACGAATTCCTGGTTGCGCAGCGCCAGGATCTCGCCGCGCGTCAGCCGGGCGATGGACGGCCAGCTGAGCAGGCCGATCACCACCATCGTGTTGAAGATGCTCGGGCCGACCACTGCGACGAAGGCGATGATGATGACCAGGCGCGGAAAAGTCAGCACCATGTCGATCAGGCCCATCAGCAAGAGGTCGACCTTGCCGCCGAAATAGCCAGCAATGCAGCCGACGAAGATGCCTATTGCTGCCGAGATCGCCACCGCGGCGAAGCCGACCGTCAGCGAGATGCGGCCGCCATAGAGGATGCGGGCAAAGATGTCGCGGCCGGTGCCGTCGGTGCCCAGCCAATGCACGCCGCCCGGCGGCTGGTTGCGGCCGCGCAGGTCGATGTCGTTGGGGCCGTAATGCGCGATCAGCGGCGCCAGCATGCAGGCGAGCACGATGATGGCGAGCATGATCAGCCCAAGCGTCGCCAGACGGTGATTGAGGAAACGGCGGACCGCCTCGGCCCACAGGCCGCGCGAGACGCCGACAGCGATCGTTACATCGGCGGCGGTGACGTCAGTCATAGCTCACCCGCGGGTCGAGCACGCTGTAGGCAAGGTCGGTCGCAAGGTTCGCCAGCATGACGATGATGGCGGTGAGCAGCACATAGCCCATGATGACCGGGCTATCCCTGTTGACCACCGCATCGATGAACATCAGGCCGATGCCCGGCCACTGGAAGATCGTCTCGATCACCACCGAGCCGCCGAACAGCGTCGGCAAAGCGAGGCCGAAGACAGTGACCAGCGGGATCAACGCGTTGCGCAGACCGTGGCGCAGCGTGATCGTGCTTGGCCTGAGGCCCTTGGCCTTGGCGGTGCGCATATAGTCCTGGTTCAGCACTTCGAGCATGCCGGCGCGGGCGTAGCGCATGAAGATCGCGGCGCGGAACAAGGCGAGCGCGGCGGCCGGCAGGATCAGGTGCCTGAGATTGTCGAGGAGCGAGAAGTTGTCGCCCGCCGTCGAGATGCCCGACGACGGCAGCCAGCGCAGTTCAAGCGCAAAGACGTAGACGAGCAGCAGCCCCATGAAGAAATCCGGGATCGACACGCCGACGAAGCCGCCCAGCGTCAGCGAATAGTCGGTCAACTTGTATTGCCGGAGCGCCGAGATCACGCCCAGCGTGGTGCCGATGAGGAAGGCGACGAGCAGTGCCACCGCCATCAGCTCCAGCGTCATCGGCAGGCGCTCGCCGATGATATCGCCGACGCTGCGACCGTTGACGAAGGAGCGGCCGAGATTGCCGTGCAGGATCTGGCCGATCCAGTTGAGGTATTGGATGTAGAACGGCTGGTCGAGGCCGAGCTCGCCGCGCCGCATCGCGATCAGCGCCTCGCTCGACGGCGCCTCCGCCGTGATCATCGCCAGCACGGCGTCGCCCGGCATGGCATGCGCGATCGCGAAGACTATGACGGTGACGCCGAACAGCACCGGGATGCTGAGCAGCAGCTTGCGCATGAGATAGCTGAGCACCGGCTTCTCCTATCGCTGAAGGCGGCTGTTGAGGCGGTTGGTCATGAGGTTCCACCTCATAACCAACCGATGAGGGCGTCTACGCAGCGGCCTATTTTGCCACTTCCCACTTCTCGACTTCGTTGTAGACCGGGTGGTTGAAGATCACGAGCGGCTGCTCCTTGAAGTGCTGCGCCAGGCCAACGATGCGGTTGTTGAAAGCCAGCGGCCGCACCTCGTTCCACAGCCAGGCCTTGGGCAGCTCCTCGTTGAGGATGCGTGACGCTTCCTGGTAACTTTCGGCACGCACGGCTCGGTCGGTCGATTCCAGCCCCTTGTTGAACAGTTCATCGACCTTGGTATTGCAATAGCCCATGCTGAGTGGTTTTGCGCCGCAGACGACGACCGGCGAACCGAGCGAGGGATCGAGCCCCATACCGTTGGCGAAAAAGCCCATCTGGAAGCTGCCGTCGGCATAGGTCTGGTTGATTGCCGCCGGATCGAGCAGGCGCGGCTGGATGTTGACGCCGACTGCGGCCAGATAGCTCTGGATGGCGGTGACGGTGTCGACATTCATCTGGTCGGAATAGTAGTAGATGAAATCGACCGGCTGGCTGCCGTCCCAGCCCGCGTCGGTGAGCAATTGCTTGGCCTTGTCGGGATTGTAGTCGTAGGGCTCGAGGTCCTTGGCGCGTGCCCAATCCTGCGGAAACAGCGTGTTCGACAGCTCGCCGGCGCCTTGCTTGACCGTCTCGATGATGGCCTTGCGGTCGATGGCGTAGAGCATCGCCTGACGCACCCGCACGTCGGCAAAGCGCTTGTTCTCCAGGTTGAACTGCAAGTAGGTCGGCAAGCCGGCGGAGAATTTCGGCAGCACCGTCAAATAGTCGAGCTTCTGCAGCCGGGCGAGTTCGGAGATGGGCACGCCACCGCCCTCATAGGACATGGCGTCGACCTCCTGCGTTTCGAGTGCGGCGATGATCGGCGGCACGTCCTTGTAGATCTGGTAGATGATGCGCTCGAGCTTCGGCGCACCGAGGAAATAGTCGGGATTGCGGTCGACCTCGACATACTGGTCGCTTTCGTATTTCTTCCAGATAAACGGGCCGGTGCCGACGCGGTTGACCCAGAAGGCGTTGCCCTTGATATCGCCGGGCGCGACCTTGCCGAGGATGTGTTCGGGAAAGATGCTGATCGCGATAAGCTGCAGCTCGACCCAGAGAGGCTTGGCGCTGTCGAGTTCAATCTGGACGGTCGTGTCGTCAAGCGCCTTGACCCCGGCAAGCGAGGAGGCCGAGCCATCCTGGAAAGCCTTGTATCCGGCCACCGAGCCGAGCTTCTGCGCCCAAGGCGAGCCAACCTTGGGGTTGGCGTAGAGGTTGAGGCTGAACACCACGTCCTTGGCGGTGAAGGGCGTTCCGTCATGCCATTTGACGCTATGGCGCAGGCTGAAGACATAGGTCTTGCCGCCATCGGGCGTCTTCCAGCTTTCGGCCAGCATCGGTTGCACGCCATCGCCCGTCCATTTGATGTGGACCAGTCCCTGCAGCACGGTCTCGTCGAGCCTATGGCCGCACGTGGTGTGCAGTGTTCCCATCTCGATGCAGCCGGTGCGCACGGCGGAACGGAACGTGCCGCCCCCCTCGGCCTTGGCGATCACTGCGGCAAACATCAGCGCCATCGCCGGCACAAGGCTCATCAGCAGTCGTCTCATGGAAATCCTCCTCCCATTGCTTTCCGCCGGCCGAAATCGGGGCGATGCCCCTGCTCCAGGCCTGCTCCCGCGTCAGACCCTCGCCTGCCGCGCCGACCGCCGCGCCATTGGCCGGCGGCGACCTCCTCCAAACCCATCGGTTCCGCAAGTCCTCGCTTGCGGCGACTGGTCTAATAGCTTAAAAGGTAGACCATGCACAATATGCCGGTTCGAAAAAAATTATCCGATGAAGTCCGCCTCCGCCTGGAGGAGATGATCCGCGACGAGGTCTATGCGGTCGGCGCCTCGCTGCCGTCCGAACGCGACCTGATGTCGATGTTCGATGTCGGGCGCCCCTCGGTGCGCGAAGCGCTGTTTGCGCTGGAGAAAATGGGGTTGGTGCGCATCAACAGCGGCGAGCGGCCGAAGGTGACGCGGCCGACGTCGAAAAACATGCTGGAGCAGTTGACCGGCACGGCGCATCTGTTGATGGACCAGCCCGACGGCATCGGCCATTTCGAGCAGCTGCGGCTGTTCCTCGAAGTCTCGATCGCGCGCCATGCCGCCGAGGTGGCGACGCGCGAACAGATCGATGCGCTGGCAGCGGCACTTGCCGAGAACGAGCGCGCCATCCCGCGCGCCCGCGCCTTCGCCATCACCGATGTCGCGTTTCACCGGGTGCTGACCGCAATTCCCGGCAACCCGATCTTCCTCGCCGCTCATGAAGCGCTGGTGGAATGGCTGATCAACCAGCGCATCCACATGGCCAACACCGAAATGGAAAACCGCAGGAGCTTTGCCGGCCATAAAGCCGTGCTCGAAGCCATCGAGCGGCACGATCCGGAAGCTGCAGGCGGAGCGATGCGCGAGCATCTGGAAAACGCCCGGCGCAAGTTCAACTCGGGTGTGGCGAAACCCGACTAGACGCGCCCGTCTTCACGCTTCGATCTTCATGCCGTCATCTCGGTATTTGGCGCCGCACAGCGATTGGTCGGGCCGCGTCAGAAAGCGACCTTGTCGCCGCCTTTCAATGACAGGATTTCCCGTGCCTCGTCGGGCGTCGCCACTTCCATGCCGAGCCCTTCGATGATCCTGCGGGCCAGGAGCACTTGTTCCGCGTTCGATTTGGCAAGCTTGCCCTTGCCCGCCCACAGGCTGTCCTCCAGCCCAACGCGGATGTTGCCACCGAGTGCGGCTGATTGTGCGGCGATACGCAGTTGGCTGGCGCCGGCGCCCAGCACCGACCAGCGGAACTGGTCGCCGAATAGCCGGTCGGCCGTGCGCTTCATATGGGCCACGTCTTCAGGATGCGTGCCGATACCGCCAAGCAGGCCGAACACCGACTGCACGAAGAAAGGCGGCTTCACCAGCCCACGGTCGGCGAAATGGGAAAGGTTGTAGAGATGGGCGATGTCGTAGCACTCGAATTCGAAGCGCGTGCCATTGTCGTAGCAGGTCGCCAGGATGTACTCGATGTCCTTGAACGAGTTGCGGAAGACGAGGTCGCGCGTCGCTTCCAGATGCGGCTTTTCCCAGTCGAACTTGAAGGTCTCGTATCTGTCGGCGAGGTGATAGAGCCCGAAATTGATCGAACCCATATTAAGCGAGGCGACCTCGGGCCTGAACTGGGCGGCTGGGCGCACACGCTCCTCGACCTTCATGTAGGGGCTGCCGCCGGTGGTGATGTTGATGGCGGCTTTGGTGCCTTGCTTGACGCGTGGCAGGAAGCGGGCGAAGGCCTCCGGCGTCTGGTCGGGCTTGCCGGTCTCCGGGTCGCGGGCATGCAGATGCAGGATCGCGGCACCGGCTTCCGCCGCGGCGATCGCCTCCGAGGCAATCTGGTCGGGTGTGATCGGCAAATAGGGCGACATCGTCGGCGTGTGGATCGCGCCCGTCACCGCGCAGGTGATGATGACCTTGCCCTTGGTCTGCTGAGCGCCGCGGGTCGTCTCAATCATTGTCCATACTCCTGGTCCGATTTTTTCTTGTGCGCCGCCAGCGCCATCAGCCGGCGGTCGCGCCATACCTGCCGCTCGCCGAGGTTCTCGCGCGGCAAGCGTTCGCGGCGGTCGGCTTCGACGGTCTTCATCACCTCGCCCGCCCAGTCGACGCGGCGCAGCATCTGCGGAAAGATGTTCGAATAAATCGACTGATAGCGCTCGACATAGTCGCGCACGCCGCCGGGCGCGTTCAGATCGATTGTCTCGAACGGACCCATGAATGACCAGCGCAGCGCCAGTCCCTCGCGGATGCCGATGTCGACATCCTCGACGCTGGCGTAACCGTCGGCGACAAGCCGGAACGCTTCCTCAAGCAATGCGCCTTGCAAGCGGTTCATGATGAAGCCGTCGAGCTCGCGCTTCATCACAAGCGGTGCGTGGCCGGCATCGATGAGGAAGGCGCGGGTCCTTTCCAAGGTCTCGGCGGACGTCCACGGCGCGGGCACGATTTCGGCTGCCGGAATGAGATAGGGCGGATTGATCGGATGCACGACCAGGCAGCGATGGCGCCTTTGCAGATGGTTGGTGAATTTCGATGGCAAGAGCGCCGAAGTGGAGCTGGCGATGATCGTTTGCGGATCGGCAAGCCTGTCGATCAGAGAGAATACGTCACGTTTCACCTCCAGGTTTTCGGGCGTGTTCTCCTGGACATGGGCTGCACCGGCCAGCGCCTCCGCCAACTCGGCGACGATTGCGATCCGGCCGAGCACGGCGTCGACCGCCTGTCCTCGCAGGAGGTCGTTCCGGGCGAGATCGCCAAGCACGCCGGCAACGTAGTCGCGGGCGCCACCTGTCGCGGCGGGCGACTGGTCCCACATCCGCACACTATGGCCGGCACGGGCAAAGCTGATCGCCCAGGCTCGCCCGATGAACCCGCTTCCGACAATTGCGACATTGGCCATGGATTATTCCTCAGAGTGTTTCGACATTGCCGTCGACGCCGAGCGACTGGCCGGAAATGTTGATGCCCGCATCGGAGAGCAGGACGGCGACCATCGCGGCGACATCATAGGGGCTGGTCATGCGGCGCAGCGAGATGTTCTGTAGATAGCGATCCCTCATCTCCTCATGGCTGATGCCGACCTGCTTGGCACGTGCCGAGATGACGCCTTCTATGCGCGGCCCCTCGATGATGCCGGGTAGGATGGCGTTGACCCTTATGCCGTGCGGCCCGAGCTCCTTGGCGAGACTCTGCGTGAAACCGATGACACCGAACTTCGCCGCCGAATAGGGCGTGCGGAAGGCGTAGCCATGCCGGCCGGCCGCCGACGACATCGAGACAATCGAGCCGCCGCCCGCCGCCTTGATCAGCGGTACCGCGCGCCGGGCACACAGGAACTGGCCGGTCAGGCAGATGTCGATGCAATGTCGCCAGTCCGCCGGATCAATCTCCTCGACACCGCCGGTCGGTCCGGCAATGCCGGCATTGTTGATCAGCGCATCGAGACCGCCGAGCTTTTCCTTAACGGCCTCGAAAAGCCGGTCGACGTCGTCGTCGCGCGAGACATCGGCCTTGATCGCGGCGACCAGATCGATCTTGCCGGGAGCAGCGGCCAGCGCCTCGTCGGAAACGTCGCAGACTATGATGCGAGCGCCGAGCCGCGACAGCGTGTCGGCTATGGCAAAACCGATGCCTCCAGCGCCTGCCGTCACCAGCACGCGCTGGCCTTTCAGCCCGGTCAGAAAGTCGTCCTGCATGCAACAGCTCCAGCGAGATTCCTGGCTATATAGAAACGGACACTGGCGTGGGTACGCGGTTCGCGCAAGTGAGAGCCGGTTTAGCCTACAAGCGCCGGGAACGCGGCGGGAGACCGGCAGTCATGACCTGGGCATTCACCGTTATCGGATTGCCAAGGTATGGTAGTGTGATTATACCAGTTGATAAGCTGACGACGGGCGATGCCGTCGGATGAGACCAGGAGTAGTGGCCAGATGACAACGATTGCTCTGTTCGGTGCCGGCGGGAAAATGGGGTACCGCCTATCAACTAATTTTCGCGGATCGCCCTACACGATACGCCATGTCGAGGTCAGCGAGGCCGGCCGCGAACGGCTGAAGACAGGACTGGGTTTCGATGCGATGAGCGCCGACGAGGCGCTCAAGGGCGCCGATGTGGTGATCCTGGCCGTTCCGGACACGCATATCGGCAAAGTGGCGACCAGCATCGAGAGCCAACTGGCGCCGGGCACGATGGTGGTGGTGCTCGACGCGGCGGCACCGTTCGCCGGTCATCTGCCGAACCGGCCGGACCTCACCTATTTCGTCACCCACCCCTGCCATCCGCCGATCTTCAATGACGAGACCGACATGGCGGCCAAAAAGGACTATTTCGGCGGCGTCAAGGCCAAGCAGCATATGGTAAGCGCCTTGATGCAGGGACCGGAAGAGGATTACGCCAAGGGCGAGGCGATCGCGAAAATCATCTGGGCGCCGGTTATGCGCTCGCACCGCGTCAGCGTCGAACAGATGGCGCTGCTCGAGCCTGGCCTTTCGGAGACGGTGTGCGCCTCGCTGTTGGTGGTCATGAAGGAGGCCGTGGACGAGGTCGTGGCACGCGGCGTCGACAAGCAGGCGGCGCTCGACTTCCTGCTCGGCCATATGAACGTGCTCGGCGCCGTCATCTTCGGCGAGACCCAGGGCGTGTTCTCGGACGCCTGCAACAAGGCGATCGAATTCGGCAAGCCGGTTCTGATGCGTGACGACTGGAAGCGCGTCTTCGAGCCGGAAGAGATCGCCGCCAGCATTCAGCGCATCACCTGACAGACGACAGGCGCTTGCCATCGCGCCTCGATGTGCCTGCGTACTGTTTTCCGGCGTCCAGTTTGCGATCATCAGGTACATATCACCTGAATTTGTGGTTGACTCATCATACCAGTTGGCTTAGCTGTTCTTGGCTCGGATCGACAAGGTTTCGCACGAAGCCTTGGCGAGGGGAGGATGGCCGGGGAGCAACGATCCGTGGAGGGGAAGCCATCGACGGCTTTGGCCCGAAAGCGATCTGCCGACCGCGCCGCTCACGAATTCGAATGCCGAGGCCTTGGTTGACCAAGGCAATTTTTCAAAAGGGAGGACTTCATGAAACTCACACGCAGAATGACGCTTGCGGCTTTCGCCGGCATGCTGGCGCTTGGCACGGCGATGCCCGCCTACGCGGCGGATCTCATCGCCATCATCACACCCTCGCACGACAATCCGTTCTTTAAGGCGGAAGCAGTCGGCGCCGAGGCCAAGGCCAAGGAACTCGGCTACGAGGCGCTGGTCCTCGTCCATGACGATGACGCCAACAAGCAGTCGGAGCTGATCGACACCGCGATCGGTCGTGGCGCCAAGGCGATCATCCTCGACAATGCCGGCGCCGACGCCACAGTCGCCGCCGTACAGAAGGCCAAGGATGCGGGCATCCCGTCCTTCCTGATCGATCGCGAGATCAACGCCACCGGCGTCGCCGTGGCGCAGATCGTCTCCAACAACTATCAGGGCGCCCAACTCGGCGCGCAGGAATTCGTCAAGCTGATGGGCGAGAAGGGCAACTTCGTCGAGCTGGTAGGCAAGGAATCCGACACCAATGCCGGCATTCGTTCCAAGGGTTATCACGACGTCATCGACGACTATCCGGACCTGAAGATGGTCGCCCAGCAGTCGGCCAACTGGAGCCAGACGGAAGCCTATTCCAAGATGGAATCGATCCTGCAGGCCAACCCCGACATCAAGGGCGTCATCTCCGGTAACGACACGATGGCGATGGGCGCCAATGCAGCACTTGCCGCGGCGAACCGCAAGGATGTCATCGTCGTCGGCTTCGACGGATCGAACGACGTGCGCGACTCCATCACCTCGGGCGGCATTAAGGCGACCGTCCTGCAGCCGGCCTTCGCGCAGGCGCAGATGGCGGTCGAGCAGGCCAACGACTTCATCAAGAACAAGAAGTCGCCGGCCAAGGAAAAGCAGCTGATGGACTGCGTTCTGGTCAATGGCGACAATGCCGCCAAGCTTGAGACCTTCGCACTGACCAACTGAGCCAGCGTGATTTGAACAGCGAGGGGCGAATTTCGATTCGCCCCTCGCCGCCATTTTCCGTGGGCCGACCACCACCATACTGAACAACAGGCCATCATGCTGAACACTAAGCCGAACTGGCCGATCCTTGCCGTGACGATCGGCATCAGCCTGACCGCCTGCAAGATCCTGCCGACGAAATCGGCGGACGGCGGCAATGCGCCCGCCTTCGATCCGGACAAGATGGTGGAAGAGATATGGGCGGCGAAGGTCGTGCCTTATCTCGAACAGAAAGCCGGACCGTTTCCGCAGGTTCACACACTGGCAACAACCGATGCCGCTTCTGCCGGCGCCAAATATGGCAATCCAAACAAGCAGGCGAATTCGCCGTGGACATTCGCGGTTCGCGTGGAAGGCAAGATCGTCGCGGCGAATACCCAGTCGCGCGCGGCGACGGTCGACATCGATGTCGACGGCGACGGCAAGGCCGATGCGCGGGTGCAGATCGGACCGGCGGTGCGCGGCACCGCGCTGCGCGACAGCCTGGACTTCATCCAGTTCAACGACTTCACCAACCAGATCGACTTCGCCCAGTTCGGCAAGGCGTTCAACAGCTACGCAGACAAGATGGTGCTGTCCAAGCTGCCGCGCGAGGCGCTGGAGGGCCGCAACGCAAAGGTGCTCGGTGCCTATACGCTGGGCAGCGGCCAGGACCTGCCGCTGGTCACGCCGGCGGAGGCAGAGATCGGGCCGAAGCCATGAGCGCGGCCGGAGAGCGCGACATCATCCTGAAACTGGAGGACGTCTCCAAGGTCTATTCCGGAACCGTTGCGGTCAAGCGCGCCAATTTCGAGGTACGCAAGGGCGCCGTCAACGTGCTGGTCGGCGAAAACGGCGCCGGCAAGTCGACGCTGATGAAGATCATCGCCGGCGTCGAACGGCCGACAGCCGGCCGCATACTGCTGGAGGGCGAAGAGGTGTCCTTCTCGTCGTCCGGCGATGCGGTGAACCGCGGCATCGGCATGGTGTTCCAGGAACTGAACCTGTTCGGCAACATGAGCGTCGCCGAGAACATTTTCGCCACCCGCGAAATCACCAACCGCTTCGGCAAGATCGACCGCAAGGAACAAGAGCGCCGCGCGGCGGAATTTCTGGAACGCCTGCAAGCCGGCATACGGCCCGACATGCTGGTCGAGGATCTGCGCATCGGCCAGCAGCAGCTGGTCGAGATCGCCAAGGCGGTCTCGCTCGACGCGCGCATCCTGATCATGGACGAGCCAACCTCGGCGCTGAGCGCGGCGGAAGTCGAAATCCTGTTCAAGGTGATCGCCGACCTCAAGGCGCGCGGCGTCGCCATCGTCTACATCTCGCACCGGCTGGAGGAACTGATCCGCATCGGCGACTACATCACCGTGCTGCGCGATGGCCACATCACCGGCCAGGAGGAGATGAAGAACGTCGACACGCGATGGATCGTGCGGCAGATGATCGGCTCCGATGCCAAGGATTTCGCCAAGGCCGACGGTCATATTCCCGGCGAAGAAATCTTCCGCGCCGAGGACATTTGCCTGCCGCGTGCCACCGGCGGGCTTGCAGTCGACCATGTCTCGCTGTCGCTGCGAGCCGGCGAGATCCTCGGCATCTACGGCCTGATGGGCGCCGGGCGCAGCGAGTTGTTCGACTGCATCATGGGCCGCCACGGCCATTCGACGGGCGAGATCTTCATTGGCGGCAAACAGGTCAGGGAGCGCGACACGACGCGACGCATCCGGCGCGGGCTGGCGCTGATCCCCGAGGACCGCCAGCGCGAAGGGCTGGTGTCGATCCTCTCGGTCGCCAGCAATCTGACGCTGGCCAGCCTGTCGCGATTTGCCCGCCTGTTCCATATCCGTGGCACCGAGGAAAAGCAGGCGGTGACACAGATGGTGCGGGAACTGGCGATCAAGGTCGCCGACCCAGTGCAGGAGGTTTCGTCACTGTCGGGCGGCAACCAGCAGAAGGTGGTGATCGGCAAGGCGCTGCTCACCGGACCCAAGGTGCTGTTGATGGACGAGCCCAGCCGCGGCATCGATGTCGGCGCCAAGGCCGACGTGTTCCGCACCATGCGCAAACTGTCCCGCGACGGCTTGGGAATTTTGTTCGCCACCTCGGATCTCGATGAGGTGATGGCGTTGTCCGACCGCATCGCGGTGATGAGCAACGGAAAACTGACCGGCATATTCGATCGCGCAGAGGCGACGGAGGCGGCACTCGTCGCTGCCTCGGCGCTCGGCCACGGACCGGTTCGACAGATGGAGAGCACCGCGCATGACTGACATCCCAGCCAAGGCGGCAGCTCCCTCCGCGTCCAGCGGCTCCGTGCTGTTGACGCTGATGAAGCTCAGGACCTTCATCGCGCTCATCGCCGTCCTGATCTTCTTCTCGATCGCGGCACCGAATTTCCTGTCGACCGCCAATCTGATCCTGATGTCGAAGCATGTGGCGCTGAACGCGTTCCTGGCGATGGGCATGACCTTCGTCATCATCACCGGCGGCATCGACCTTTCGGTCGGCTCGATCGTCGGCTTGTGCGGCATGGTGGCCGGCTATCTCGTGCTCAACGGCATCGACCTGCAGATCGGCTATACCATCTATTTCAACGTCTTCGAGATCGCGCTGATCACGCTTGCGGTCGGTATATTGATCGGGGCGGTCAACGGGTTGCTGATCACCAAGCTGAATGTCGCGCCGTTCATCGCCACGCTGGGCGTCCTCTATGTCGCGCGCGGCCTGGCACTGCTGTCGTCGGACGGCCGCACCTTCCCGAATCTCGTCGGCAAGCCGGAGCTTGGAACCACCGGTTTCGGTTTTCTCGGCGCCGGCCGGCTGCTTGGCCTGCCGGTGGCGATCTGGATCCTGATCGTCGTTGCACTGGGGGCCGCCTATCTCGCCAAGTACACACCGCTCGGGCGCCACATCTTTGCCGTCGGCGGCAATGAACGCGCGTCGCGGATTTCGGGCGTCCGTGTCAACATGGTGAAGATGTTCGTCTATATGTTCTCAGGTTTCTGCGCGGCGATCGTCGGCCTGATCATCTCGTCCGAGCTGATGGCCTCGCATCCCGCGACAGGCGAAAGTTTCGAGCTCAACGCCATTGCGGCGGCGGTGCTCGGCGGCACCTCGATGTCGGGCGGCCGCGGCACGATCGGCGGCACCATCGTCGGCGCGTTCGTCATCGGCATTCTTTCGGACGGATTGGTGATGATGGGTGTGAGTTCGTTCTGGCAAATGGTGATCAAGGGCCTCGTCATCATCGTCGCCGTCGTCGTCGACCAGGCGCAGCGGCGTCTGCAGAGCCGCGTAACGCTGATGCAAATGGCAAAGGCGGGCTGATCATGGCGGAGCTGCGGGGAGCGCTGATCGGCTGCGGCTTCTTTGCCGTCAACCAGATGCATGCCTGGCGCGACATAGCGGGCGCCTCGATCGTCGCCATCTGCGACCGCGATCCGGAACGGCTCAGGATCGTCGGCGACCAGTTCGGCATTGCGAAACGCTATACCGACGCGACCTCTCTGTTCGAAGGCGAGACGTTCGACTTCGTCGATATCGCCACCACCGCGCCCAGCCATCGTCCCCTTGTCGAGATGGCGGCCGCCCACCGCGTTCCGGCGATCTGCCAAAAGCCGTTCGCGCCGACGCTCGCCGACGCCAAGGCGATGGTGAGGGCTTGCACCGACGCAGGCGTGCCGCTGATGGTGCATGAGAATTTTCGCTGGCAGTCGCCGATCCAGGCGGTACGCGCCGTGCTCGACAGCGGCGAGATCGGCACGCCTTTCTTCGGGCGCATTTCCTTCCGCTCCGCCTATGACGTGTTTTCCGGCCAGCCCTATCTGGCGACGGGAAAGCGCTTCATCATCGAGGACCTCGGCATCCATATCCTCGACATCGCCCGCTTCCTGCTCGGCGACGTCTCGACGATCACGACACGAACGGCTCGCATCAACCAAGCGATCGCTGGTGAGGATGTCGCGACCATGCTGATGGATCATACCAGTGGCGCCACCTCAGTGGTCGATTGCAGCTACGCGACGAAGCTCGCCACCGAGCCGTTCCCCGAGACCCTGATCGAGATCGACGGCAGCGACGGAACGATCCGGCTGGCGCAGGGTTACCGGCTCACCGTCACCTGCCAGAGCGGCACGGCCGCCACCGACGTTTCGCCGCCGCTGCTGCCGTGGGCGTCGCGGCCCTGGCACAACATCCAGGAAAGCGTCGTCGCCATCCAGCAGCACTGGGTCGACTGCCTGGCAAAGGGAATTGAACCGGCGACCTCGGGCACGGACAATCTCAAGACGTTTGCGCTGGTCGAGGCCGCCTATGCCGGTGCTGCGAGCCGTCAACCGGTGCAGCTCGACGCCTTGCTGAAATGACGGCTGACGCCTTCCTGCTCTACGGCACGCGTGCGGTCGAGGCCGAGCCGATCAGGCTGAGCGCAGGCGCGCTCACCGCCGACTTCGTCAACGGCAATCTGCGCACCATTCGCCTTGGCGGCACCGAATTGCTGCGCGCCATCGCCTACATCGTCAGGGATCGCGACTGGGGCACCTATGAGCCGGCGCTGACGGACCTTGTCATCGACCAGAATGCAGACACTTTCTCGGTCGGCTATTCGGCAAATTGCACCGGGCCGGACGGAAGCCGGCTCCGCTTCCGCGCCACGATCGAAGGTTCCGCCGAGGGTCGCTTGACGTTCGATGTGAGCGCCCTGCCCGAGAGCGATTTCGAGACCAATCGCTGCGGCTTCTGCATCCTGCACCCGATCGCCGGCCTCGCCGGCGGCCCGGTGTCCGTCGAGCATACGGACGGCAGTATCGTCGCGACGAAACTTCCCGAACTGATCGACCCCTGGCAGCCTTTCAAGGATATCCGCGCCATCACCCATGAAGTTCGGCCTGGCGTCACCGCCGAATGCCGAATGGAAGGCGACACTTTCGAGATGGAAGACCAGCGCAACTGGTCGGACGCGTCCTACAAGACCTATGTGCGACCGCTGGCGCTGCCGTGGCCCTATGTGCTGCCCGCCGGCCAACTTCTGCGGCAGACGATCAGCCTGCGCATTGCTGATGACGGCAAAGCGCCAGTTGCCGCCGTGGCCAGCGAAACGATCCGCGTCGAACTTGGCGAAGCTGGACCAAGGCTGCCCGATGTCGGTGTGGTCATCTATCCCGAGGATGTCGAGACGGCACTGCCGAACCTCGCCTTGCTGACGACACTCGGCCCACGACAGCTGCTGTTTCACTACGATCCGACGCGCGGCCACGGGCTCGACGCTTTGCGCGCTTTCGCCCGGCTCGCAATTGCTTACCCAGCTGAAACGACCCTCGAATGCGTCGTTGCCTGCACTGGCGACCTCGAAACCGAAATGTCAGGCGTCGCCGACCTGGTGCACCAGGCCGGGCTGAGCCTCTCGGCCATTGCGGTGTCGCCTTCGGTCGACCGGCAGTCGACGCCGCCGGGCAGTGCGTGGCCTGAGTGCCCGCCGCTCGAAGCGGTCTATGCCGCGGCGCGGCGCGCCTTTCCAGATGTCCGACTCGGCGGCGGCATGTTCAGTTATTTCACCGAGCTCAACCGGAAGCGCGTACCGGCGGACCAGCTCGATTTCATCACCCATTGCACCTGCCCGATCGTGCATGCGGCCGACGATCTCAACATCATGCAATCGCTGGAGGCGCTGCCTTTCGTCACCCAATCGGCACGAGCGATCTTCAGGACAAAACCCTACCGGATCGGTCCGGCGACGATTGCCATGCGCCAAAACCCCTATGGCGGCGCGACCAAGCCCAATCCCGGGGGACAGCGCATCGCCATGGCCGACAGCGATCCTCGTCATGCCGGCCTTTTCGCCGCAGCGTGGACGATCGGATATGCCGCGCGTGTGGCACCGGCCGGGCTGGAGATGCTGACGCTTTCCAGCTTCACCGGGCCATTCGGCGTGCTGGCGTCATCCGGGGAACCCGTCGCGGAAGGATCACCCCGGCCGATCTTCAGGGCGATCAAGGGACTTTGCGAGATGGCCGGCCTTGCGCATGTGGCGGCAAGGACGAGCGATGAGACGAAGGTGCTGGCGCTGGCAGGTCGTTCTGCCTCGGGCGAGACTATCGCGTGGCTGGCGAACCTGACGGCGGACGACGTGCCGGTCGACATTTCAGCTTTTGGCCGAGGCCACCTCGTGATGACCCCTTACGCGATAGTCCGGATCGGCTGAAGTTACTTTTCGGAGTTCATCACATAGAGCGCGCGCGAGCGCTCAAGGTGCTTGATCATCGCCTTCTCGGCGCCGTCGGCATCCTTGTTCTCGATGCGGCCGATGATCTCTTCGTGCTCGGTCAGCGTGAAGTTTTCCTTACCGGTCCAGATCAGCATTTCGGTGTGATATTCCTTCAGCCAGCCCAGCATCGCCTCGCTGACGGCGACATAGATCGGATTGCCGGAGATCGCGGCGATCTGGGTATGGAACTTCATATCGGCGGAGATGAAAGCCTCGGAATCACCGCGAAAGCCGCGCTGTTCGGCAATGGTGGCGCGCAGCCGCTGCACGTCCTCGGCGGTGGCCTTTTCGGCGGCTTCCCTGACCATGCCGCGCTCGAAGAAGATGCGCGCGGTCTTCAGATGTTCCAGCGTGTCCTTCGATGACGACAGGATGATCTTGGCCGCGCCATCGACCTGCTTGATGATCGACTTGGCTGTCAACTGAAGCACCTTGGCGCGCTCGCCATGCGAGATCGCGACGAGCCCCATATTGCTCAGCGCCTGCATCGCCTCGCGGATCGCCGGCCTGCCGACCTCGAAGCGCTCCATCAGCTCTCGCTCTGATGGCATGTCGTCGCCCGGCATCAGTTCGCCGCTGGTGATCAGGCGCTTCAGCCGCAAGAAGACCTCGTCGGAAAGCTTGCGCCGGACAATCGGTTCCGAACGGTTCATCGTCGCGAATCACTCCCTTGACCCGGCCATATCTAACACTGCCGCCACAATTCCCCGAAATTGCCCTCTGTCGATCCGACCAAGGCTTCCAGCGGATATGTCTTGCAATACTTAGGTACTCATTATACCAGATTTCGCACACTGGTGAATCTTTTTCGAATGCTCGGCGTGAGACAACAGACCATGATCACCCTCACCTATCGCATCGAAACGCCTGGCAGCATCGAAGCGCTGGCCGCCAAGATCGCCAGCGACCAGTCGACCGGCACCTTCGTCGCGCTGCCTGGCGAGACCGAGGAGCTGAAGGCCCGGGTGGCGGCGCGCGTGCTGGCGATACGACCTCTACCCGATGCCGAGCGGCCGTCCCTTCCCGATGCCGGCGACGGGCCGTTCAGGCGCGCCGATGTCGACATCGCCTTTCCCTTCGATGCCATCGGCACCGACCTCTCGGCGCTGATGACGATTGCCATCGGGGGCACCTATTCGATCAAGGGCCTCTCCGGGATTCGCGTCGTCGACATGAAGCTGCCGAAGGATTTTCGCGGTGCCCACCCCGGCCCACAATTCGGTGTCGCCGGCAGCCGCCGGCTGACCGGTGTGACGGACCGCCCGATCATCGGCACGATCGTCAAGCCGGCGCTCGGGCTGCGGCCGCCGGAGACGGCGGCAATGGTGGCGGAACTGATCGCCGCCGGCGTCGATTTCATCAAGGACGATGAGAAGCTGATGAGCCCGGCCTATTCGCCCCTGTCGGAACGGGTGAAGGCGATCATGCCGCTCATCCTCGATCACGAGCAGAAGACCGGCAAGAAAGTGATGTATGCCTTCGGCATCTCGCATGCCGACCCGGACGAGATGATGCGCAATCATGATCTGGTTGTGAAGGCCGGCGGCAATTGCGCTGTTGTCAACATCAATTCGATCGGTTTCGGTGGCATGGCCTTCCTGAGAAAACGCTCCAGCCTGGTGCTGCACGCCCATCGCAACGGTTGGGACATCCTCACCCGTCACCCCGGCCTCGGCATGGACTTCAAGGTCTGGCAGCAGTTCTGGCGGCTGCTCGGCGTCGACCAGTTCCAGATCAACGGCATCGCCTCGAAATACTGGGAGCCGGATGCATCCTTCGTCGAATCCTTCAAGGCGGTGACCACGCCGATCTTCTCGCCTGATGATTGCGCGCTGCCGGTTGCCGGCTCCGGCCAGTGGGGCGGCCAGGCGCCCGAGACGTACGGACGAACCGGCCGGACGGTCGATCTCCTCTATCTCTGCGGCGGTGGCATCGTCAGCCATCCGGACGGGCCGGGCGCCGGCGTGCGTGCCGTGCAGCAAGCCTGGCAGGCGGCGGTCGACGGCATTCCGCTTGCCGACTTCGCCCTGAACCACCCTGAACTGGCGCGGTCGATCGAAAAATTCGGCGAAGGCAAGGCAGCCTGAAGCCATGCAGGACCTGCTTCTCAGCTATTATGGCGACGACCTGACCGGCTCGACCGATGTCATGGAGGCGCTAGAACTCGGCGGCGTGCCGACCGTGCTGTTCATGCGCCAGCCGGACGCGGCCCTGCTGTCGCGATTCGCGCATTGCCGGGCGATCGGACTGGCCGGCACCAGCCGCAGCGAGACGCCGCAGTGGATGGACACGCATCTGCGCGAGGCTTTCGCCTGGCTGAAGATGCTCAACGCCGCGATCTGCCACTACAAGGTCTGCTCGACCTTCGATTCCAGCCCGGCGATCGGCAGCATCGGCCGGGCCATCGAGATCGGCCGCTCGGTGTTCGCGCAGGCCAGTGTGCCGCTGGTAGTCGGCGCGCCGCAGCTCAAGCGCTACACCGCCTTCGGCCATCTGTTCGCCGCCTACCGCGACCAATATTTTCGTATCGACCGCCACCCGGTGATGAGCCGCCACCCAACGACGCCGATGGATGAGTCGGATCTGCTGATCCATTTGTCGCGGCAGACGGCGCTGAGCTCCGGGCTGATCGATCTTGCTACGCTACAGTCCGCGTCGCGGTCGGCGGCATTCGATCGCCTGACCGCAAACGGCACCGCAATCGTGCTTATCGATGTCGACAATCTGGAGACGCAAGTCCTGGCCGGCAACGAGCTGTGGCGCGTTCGCAAGCCCGGCGGTTCCTTCGTCGTAGGTTCGTCCGGAGTGGAGTACGCGCTGCTGGCGGAGTGGGCGTCGAATGATATAGTCGGCGCGGGACAAGGCTTTACGCCACCGGGCGCCGCCGACCGGATCGCCGTGGTGTCGGGCAGTTGCTCGCCGACCACCGAACGACAGATCCGGCACGCCCTGACCGACGGGTTCGACGGCATCGAGGTCGATCCCATCGAACTGATTTCCGAGGCTTCCGAGCAGGCGATCACGCGTGCGACGGAAAACGGACTTGCCAGTCTGCAAGCCGGGCGCAGCATCATCCTCTACACCGCGCTTGGCCCTACAGCCGACAGGGGCACCGAAATCGACCGGCAGGAAGGCGCCCGCCACAGGCTTGGCCGCGGCCTCGGAGAAATCCTTCGCAGCCTTACCATCGAACAGAGCCTGCGGCGCGTGGTCATTGCCGGCGGCGACACGTCGAGCCATGCACTTGGCGAGATGGGTGTCGATGCCCTGACAATCCGCATGCCGCTGCCCGCTTCGCCGGGTTCGCCGCTCTGCTTTGCCCATTCGCGCGTCAAGGCGATCGACGGACTGGAGGTTGCGCTCAAGGGTGGCCAGGTCGGAACCGATCGCTATTTCTCAGCCATCCGCGATGGCCTCGGCGATTGAGCCAATACTGCGTCAAGGTGCTGGCCGGCGGGAACACCTCTAGGCGTGAAATACTCCTTGCCGGGTAGAAATCCCGATAACACCCGGTATTATCTGCGAAAATGCCGAAATCGGGAGGATGCCGGTGCAGACCAAGAAGATCATCAATGACGGCAATCGCGCCGTCGACGAGATGCTGGAAGGCATCCTGGCGGCGCATCCCCGCCATCTCAAAAGCGTGGACGGCAGCCCACGCTCGATCATCGCCCGCGATGGACCGCGCCAAGGCAAGGTGGGCCTCGTGATCGGCGGCGGCTCGGGCCACGAGCCGAGCTTTCTCGGCTTTGTCGGCAAGGGATTGGCTGACGCGGCCGCCATCGGCAATGTCTTCGCTTCGCCGCCGCCCGACCCGATCCTCGAATGCGCCAAGGCAGTCAGCGGCGGCGCCGGAGTGCTCTTCATGTACGGCAACTATGCCGGCGACGTGATGAATTTCGACATGGCCGCCGAGATGGCGGCGATGGACGACATCGAGGTGCGTACCGTGCTGAGCACCGACGACGTCGCCTCGGCACCGCGTGACCAGCGGCACAAGAGGCGCGGCGTCGCCGGGAATTTCTTCATCTTCAAGGCGGCCGGTGCTGCCTGCGACCGGATGCTGTCCTTCGACGAATGCGAGCGTGTCGCCGGCAAGGCCAACGACCACACTTTCACCATGGGCGTGGCGCTGTCGCCCTGTTCGCTGCCGCAGACCCGCCGGCCGAATTTCGAGATCGAGCCGGACGAGATGGAGATCGGCATGGGCATTCACGGCGAACCCGGCATCGCGCGCGAAAAATTGAAAACAGCCGACGAGATCACCGACGAGATGCTGGACAGGATCCTCGGCGAGATGGCGCCGGCGCGCGGCGACAAGGTCGCGGTGCTCGTCAACTCGCTCGGCTCGACGCCGCTGATGGAACTCTACATCATGAACCGGCGCGTGAAGCAGAGGCTCGACGAGATCGGTGTGTCCATCCACGCAAGCTGGGTCGGCAACTACTGCACCTCGCTCGAAATGGCGGGGGCCTCGATCACTCTGCATCGGCTTGACGGCGAGTTGCAGACGATGCTGGACCACCCGTGTGACTGCGCCATGTTTCGCGCCGGCTAACCTTCTCTGCGGCAAGGACAAAGACATGACAATCGACACTGCCCGCCTTGTTGCGATGTTCGCGGCGATCGCAAACGCCATGTCAGCCGACAGGGACAGGCTGTGCGCGCTTGACGGGGTTATCGGCGACGCCGACCACGGCATCGCGATGGAGCTTGGGTTTTCCGCGGCACGCGATGCGGTAGCCGCGCTCGACACGGCGGCCGCTGACCCGACTGCCTTGCTCAATACGGCGGCAAAGTCGTTCCTGAACGCGGTCGGCGCCTCCTCGGGTCCGCTCTATGCGACTGCGTTGATGCGTGGCGCGGCAGCCGTGAAGGGCAAGACGACGCTTGACGACGCGGAAACGGTCGCGCTGTTCCAGGCCATGGCCAAGGGCATTCAGGATCGCGGCAAGGCTGAACCTGGCGAAAAGACGATGATCGACGCATGGGCGCCTGCAGCGCAAGCGGCGGGCGACGCGCTGGCTTCCGGCAAGGATCTGGCGGGCAGTCTCGAGGCTGCCGCGCAGGCGGCTAAGGCAGGCGCGGAAGCGACCAAGACGATGATCGCCACCAAGGGCCGGGCCTCCCGCCTCGGCGAGCGCTCGCTTGGGCATATGGACCCAGGCGCCGCGTCCGCCGTGACCGTGATCGAGGCGATGCGGGTCGCCTTGACCAGGTAACTCAGCAGCAGGTCCCTCGCGTCAGCGCTTGGCGTCGAGCTTGTCGACGGCCTGTACATTTGCGGCGGAGGGGCCGTTCGGATCGAATTCCGAGGCCAGCCATGCGTCGGCGATCGATTTCGCCAGTTCCGGACCGATGACGCGGGCGCCCATGGTGATGATCTGGGCGTTGTTGGACTTGGCGGCGCGCTCGGCGGAATAGGTGTCGTGGGTCAATGCGGCACGAATGCCCGGCACCTTGTTGGCGGATATGCTGACGCCGATGCCCGTGCCGCAAAACAGGATGGCCCGGTCGTACTTGCCGTCGAGAACTTCGTGGCCGACCGCGGCGGCGATATCGGCGTAGAACCCAGCCTGGCTGAGATCAACGACCTGCAGTTCCGGCTTGCCGGCGAGGTGCTTGGCGATGACATCGAGCAGCGGCTTGCCGGCGCTATCGGCTCCGAGTGCGATCTTCATGGTGATGAACTCCTTTGCTTTGGTCTTTAGCGGTCAGCTATGGCGGCCGACGCCTTTTTCAGAATGTCGATATAGCCTTCCGCTTGCCACGCGGAGCGGCCGATGAACAGGCCGTCGATATGCGGCTGGCCGATCAGTTCGGCCGCGTTGCCGGGATTGACGCTGCCGCCGTAAAGCACAGGCGGGGCAATCGGCAACCGGTCGGCGGCAATTTTCTTGATCAGCGCCTGCTGCCTGTCGGCATAGTCGGCGCTGGCGGGAATGCCCTTTTCGCCGATCGCCCAGACCGGCTCGTAGGCAAAGAGGATTTCTGCTGACGGTGCATCGCCCTCAAGGCCTTGCAGCGCACCAAGAACCTGCGCGGTCAAAACCTCATCGGCGCGGCCGGATTCTCGCTCGGCCAGCGTCTCGCCGACGCAGATCAGCGGCACGAAACCGTGCCGGACCGCAGCCGCGGTTTTCAGTCCCACTGTCGCATCCGTTTCACCGAAATGCTCTCGGCGCTCGCTGTGGCCCAGTTCGATCAGGTCGAGCCCACAATCCTTCAACATCACCGGCGAAACCTCTCCAGTCCAGGCGCCGGCGTCGGCCCAATGCATGTTCTGGGCACCGACCTTCACGCGTGTCTTGGCCAGCGCGGCCTTGACCTGGCGCGCGGCGGTAAACGGCGGGATGACGAAAGGCTGTATCGCCTGATCGAAACCGGGCACGAAAGCCGTCAGCGCATCGGCGAACTGCAACGCCTCCGACAGCGTCTTGTTCATCTTCCAGCTCGTGCCGACCCAATATGGGGTCATTCTTTTCTCCTTCAACGCGTGTTTTCCTAGCCACCAGTGCCGGCGTCGAGCCGGTATTTCACTCAGACTCGAGGCTTGAGGCTGTCGCGGCCACTGTCGATGTAAGGCGCCCAGAAATCCACCGACTCGCGGATCATCTCGATAACCTGACGGTCGACCGGTTCCCTCTCCCTGAAGGAAAGTTCAAGGCAAATTTCATTGTCGGTGCCACCGCCCTGCCGAACGGCATCCAGCAGCTTTTGCGGCACTATGCGGCCATCCTTGTTGTAGGCGGCCGTGAACGGCCAGTGGCCGCCCTTGTTCATGGAAGACTGCTTGATGTGGATGATCGGCGATTGCAATGGAAACGCTTTCGCCCAGGCATAGGGATCGGTGTCGGCAGGGTTGGGCGAGGTCACATCGCCATGGTCGATATCGACCATCATCTTCATCGGAATGGGCAGCTTCGCCGCATCGATGGCGCTCTGCAGCGTGACGCAGCTTTCGATCGTGTGGCCGAACTCGCGGCCGACCGACATCGGCTCCCAGAACAGATAGGTCAGGCCCGCCGCCTTGGCGTGTTCGGCCACCTCGCGCCAGCATTCGAGCGCGATGTCGAGCAGCACTGCCCGCCGTTGCGGATCGTTAAAGTCCTTGTAGGTGAAGATGGCGAACTGCGTGCCCATGCCCGACGCGCCGAGTTCGGCGGAAATGTCGGCAAAGGTCTTGAACCAGTCGATATAGTGGCGCCGGACATCCGCATCCGGGTGGCCGAAATGGTTGAGCCTGCCATAGGGTCCGGTCATGCCCGAGGTGATCCGCACGCCGGTCCTCGCCAATGCGCTGTTGAACAGGCGAAGGAATTTGGCAATCGTCGCCGCCGGCCAGCCCGGATTGACGAATTCGTGCGTCAGTTGCACGTCCCGGATGCCAATGCCGTAGGCGATCGCGTCGATCAGATCATCTGGATCGGCGAAGCGGTTGACCAGGGGATTGGTGTTGAGGGAAAGCGTGAAGGCCATCAGTCCGTCGTCGCCATGATGTTGGAGAACCAGTCTTCAAATGTCTTGCGCTCAGCCGCATTGATATGCAGGCCATGTTTGGTGCGGCGCTCCAGTATATCGACTGATGTGCCGGCCCATTCGGTCTCGACAAGGAACTTCGCCTCCCGTTCATAAAAATCGGGTCCGAAGCGGTGGCCGAGATCCGCTTCGTTATGCACGCCGGCCAGCAATTGCCTGGCGCGGGTGCCATAGGTTCGAGCGTAGTGCTTCACCAGCGACGGACTGAGCCATGAAAACTCGGAATGCAGATCACTCAGGAACTGCTCGAAGTCAGCATTGGGAATGTCGCCCCCCGGCAAGGGAATTTTGGCCGTCCAGGCTTTCTTCATGGTCGGAAAGAACGGCTGGATCTTTTCCAGCGCATGTTCGGACAGCTTGCGGAAGGTGGTGATCTTGCCGCCGAACACCGAAAGCAGCGGCGCGTTGCCGTTGGAAGCGTCGAGTTCGAAAATATAGTCGCGCGTCACCGCGCTTGGATTATCGGCATTGTCGTCATAGAGCGGACGCACGCCGGAGAAGCTGTAGACCACGTCCTGAGGCGTCAGCTGCCGCTTGAAATAGCGATTGACCACCTTGATCAGGTAATCGACTTCGCTTGCCTCGGCTGCCACTTCCTCGGGCCTGCCTTCGTAGGGAATGTCGGTGGTGCCGATCAGCGCCAGATCGTTCTCGTAGGGGTTGACGAAGATCACCCGCTTGTCGTTGTTCTGGATCAGATAGGCCTGCCGTCCCTCCCAGAATTTGGGCACGACGATGTGGCTGCCCTTCACAAGGCGAACATTGCGGGTGGAATTCTGCCCAGCGACGCGGCTGACAATGTCGTTGACCCATGGCCCTGCCGCATTGATCAGTGCGCGCGCCCGGACTTTCGTGATCGCACCCGTGCGGCCATCCTGCATATCAATCGACCACAGGCCATTTTCGCGTCGTGCCGCAATGCATGCAGTACGAGTCAAAACCGTCGCGCCGCGCTGCCTGGCGTCCAGAGCGTTGAGCAACACCAGCCGCGCATCGTCGACCCAGCAGTCGGAATATTCGAAGCCGCGCTTGAATTCGTTCTTGATCGGCGCGCCTTCCGGCGACGTTCTCAGATCAAGTGTCCTGGTTCCCGGCAGCCGCTTGCGGCCGCCAAGGTGGTCGTAGAGAAACAGTCCGAGCCGGACCAGCCATGCCGGCCTGTCTTGCGGGCTGTGCGGAAGAACGAAGCGCATCGGCCAGATGATGTGCGGCGCCGCCTCGAGTAGAACCTCGCGTTCGATCAGCGCTTCGCGAACCAGCCGGAATTCATAATATTCCAGATAGCGCAGACCGCCATGCACCAGCTTGCCGGAGCGCGAGCTGGTGCCTTGGGCGAGATCGTCCTTTTCGCACAGGATAACGGACAGCCCGCGCCCTGCCGCGTCACGCGCTATGCCGGCCCCATTGACGCCGCCGCCGATCACGAAGAGATCGACGACATCTGTTGTATTGCTCAAGATCTTGCTCCTGTGCGGTGCGCCATGCCCTTCCACACCGGCCGAAGCGCCCGGTGCGCCGCAACGAAGGAAGGGAAGAGCGCATCGTAGGTTTGCGATAGCACCTCATCATAGGCATCGCAGTCGCCGAGAAGCGGCGTCACCCACTCGGCGGCGCAGTCTTCCATCGAGCCGTAGACGCCGAGGCCGACCGCGGCCATCATCGCGGCACCTGCAGCGCCGGCTTCCTGGCGGCTGCTCGTTCGGACTTGCGCCCGTGTCGCCGCCGCGATGATGCGGCGCAAAGACGGGCTGCGCGCGGCGCCGCCCGACAGGCGAATCTCGCTCGGCACGGGACCCATCGCCTGGTAGCAATCGCGGGCTGCGAAGGCCAATCCCTCGAGGACGGCGCGCGCCAGATCGCCAAAGCCGTGCTTTACCGAAACTCCGATGAACCCCGCGCGTGCATCGGGGTCGACGAATGGTCCGCGTTCGCCAGCCAACGATATGTAAGGCTGGTAAATCAGCGATGCCGGCTCGGATGCTTCCACCCAGACATCGAGTGCCTTCAGCAAATCATCATGAGAAGGTTTGCCGCCAGCCGTCGCGAGCACATCGCGCGCCAGGCCAAGCAGCCAGTCGATGTTGAGCGTCGCCGCCATGTTGGACTGCAATTGTGCGAAGCCGCCTGGAATAGGCATGGCGATGGTGTAGCCGGAGCCATTATCGTTCAGCACGACATCGCCGGGAGCGGCTGCGAAGCGCGTGTGGATGCCGGTCGAGCCAATCACCGTGCAGCCGACATTGCCTGAGGGATCGTAGAGGCCGGCTCCGAGAGCCGTCATGACCATATCCACGTAACCCAGCACCACCGGTGTGCCTGCGAGCAGGCCGGTCTCTGCCGCCGCCGATCGTGACAACGCATGATGGTCGATGGTGCCTTCCAGCATGGGAGGCAGAAGGCGGCGATGCGTCGTCAGATCCAGGATGTCGAGGACCTCGTCGGAATAGCTGCGCGACCGAAAGTCTCCGAAAGTGAATGTCCCTTCCGAAGGATCCGTGGCGCGTTCGCCCGTCAATTTGAAGTAGAGCCAATCCTTGCAATGCAGTGCGGTGGCAGCCCGCTCCAGCATGGCCGGACTGTTCTTTTTCATGAAGGCAAGCTGGGCACCCTGCTGGCAGGAATTAAGTCCCGTGCCGGTCAGCTCGAATCGCCGGCGATCCCTGGGATCGGCACGCATCTCGTCCACCAGATGTCCGGCGCGGGCGTCGAGCCACAGCCATGCGCGCGAGACCGGCAAGCCGTCGCCATCGATCAGCCAGGTTCCGTCGCCCTGCCCGGTGATGGCAACCGCCGCGGTTCGTTGCGCGAGGTCGGGGATCTTGGCCGCGAGATCCCGCACGGTCCGCGCCATGTCGCGCCACGTCTGGTCGAGGTCCTGCTCGGCGCCGCCGCCTTCCAGCGTGACGAAGCTGTTGGGCACCGACGTCATGGCGAGCTGCCGCCCGGACAGATCGAAAGCGACCGATTTGATCACCGACGTTCCCGCGTCGATGCCGATCAGCAGGTCTTTCATGCCGCAAATTCCGGTTGGTTAAGAAGGCAGTTCACGAGGGCGATTTCGCAGAAGAGGCAGGGAGTGTCCGCAAGGACACCCCCTGTTCAGGTTTCACTCCGACAGCACGAAGGGTGCGGTGTACTTGTCGACATTGTCCTTGGTGATGAGAAGGCAATCGAACAGCTGCTTCTCGGTCGCCGCGCCTGTGGCGCCGGTCTTGATGAACGAGTCCGCCTGCTGCACGGCCTTGGCCGAGAAGATGGCAACCGGCTGCAGCACGGTGTACTGCAGTTCGCCGGACTTGATCGCCGCAACCGCATCCGGGGAGCCGTCGAAGCCGCCGACCTTGATGCCAGCCAGCTTGCCGGCTTCCTTCAGCGCCGCAACCGCGCCGAGCGCCATTTCATCATTGCCGCTGATCACGGCGATGATATTGGGATTGGCCTGCAGCATGCTCTGCATCTTGTCGTGGCCCTGGGTCCGATCCCAGTTGGCGACCTGCGAAGCGGCCTTCTCGAGGTCCGGATACTGGCTCAGCACAGTTGCGTAGCCGTTCGAGCGCGTCGCGGCGTTGTTGTCCGACGGGGCGCCGAGCAGTTCGACATATTTGCCCTTTTCGCCGACTGCCTGCACCCACTGCTGGGCACCGAGAGCGGCACCCTGCGCGTTGTTGGAGACGAGCTGCCCCTTGGCGAGGCCCTCCTGGTTGATCTCGGCATTGACGAGGAAAACCGGGATGTTGGCGGCAATCGCCTTCTTCACCGCACCGACGGAGCCGTCAGCGTTGGCCGGATCGAGAATGATGGCCACCGACTTGTTGGTGATGGCGGTGTCGATCAGGTTGCTTTCCGTGTTGGTGTCGCCCTTGTGGGCGCCGACATTGGCCGTGTAGCCGAGCTTCTCGGCCTCGGCCTTGGCGACGTTGCCCTCGGTGAGCCAGTAGGGATTGGCCGGATCGTTGACGATGATCGAGATCAGACCCGCGGCAGAAGCGGCGGCCGTGAACCCGACGACCATCGCGGCCGCAAGCAGACTTTTCAGTATGGTTTTCATGTATATTCCTCCAATGATTACGCGGTGTTGCTGCCAGTTCACCTGGCAGTCTTCCCTTGGGCAGGATTGGCCGCTTCGGCCTTCCCCCGTTTCTGAGAAGTCGGTTGGCCACCCGTAGCGCTTGGGAGCTTGCTGCGGCGGCGATACTGAACGGCATTGAGCAGCACGGCGAGCACGATGACCGCGCCGGTGAACACTGTTTGCCAGTAGGATGAGATGCCAATGATCACCAGACCGTCGGACAGGAAGCCGATGACGAAGGCCCCGAGCAGGGTTCCGCGGATGTTGCCGCGCCCGCCGGTCAGTGCCGCGCCGCCGATGACGACGGCCGCGATGGCCGTCAGTTCGTAAGTGGTGCCTGCGGTCGGTCCTGCCGATGTCAGCTGCGAGGACAGGATCAGGCCGGCAATGGCGGCGCAGATGCCTGACAGCACATAGACGGAAATCTGCACCGTCTTGACCGGAACGCCGGACAGTTCGGCCGCACGCTCATTGCCGCCCGAGGCGTAAAGCCAGCGCCCGAAGGCGGTGCGGTTCAAGACGATGCTGCCGATGAGCGCGATCACCACGAGAACCACGACGCCGGTCGGCACGCCGAACAGGCGGTTGAAGCCAAGCGCATCGAAGCCGGTGTTTCCCAGCTCCGGTTTGCCACCGAGATTGTTGTAGGTCAGGCCACTGGTCATCAGCAGCGCCAGGCCGCGCGCCATGTACATGACGCCCAGCGTCGCGACGAAGGCCGGAACCTTGAAGCGGGCGATGAGCACGCCGTTGATCAGCCCGACGACGGCGCCCAGCATGCAGGCAAGCACGGCGACCACCCAGACCGGCGGATAGAGAACGACGCCCAGCCAGGTCAGCGTCACGCCCTGCATCAGGAATCCGGCAACGACGCCGGCGAGGCCGAGCGTCGACCCCACGGACAGGTCGATGCCGCCATTGAGGATGACGAGCAGCATGCCGATTGCGAGGATTCCGAAGATGGCGACATGCGAAGCCATGGTGAGGAAGTTCGCCACCGAGAGGTAGTAGGGCGACAGGAACGAGAAGACGACGATGATCACGATCAGGGCAAAGAAAGCGCGTCCCTCGAGCAGCAGCTTGGCGAGATCAAAGCCTTCGCCGCCCGCGCTTGGACTGGATTGTTTTCTGGCCTGGCTGACATCGGTCATGGTCTGGGCTCCGAAATTCCTGGTGATCAGGCGACCACGGCTTCGCCGGAGGCGGCCATGATCTGCTCTTTGGTGGCGTTGGCGCCGAACTGCGCTGAAATCTTGCCCCGGCGCATGACGACGATGCGGTGCGCGATGCTGAGGCACTCGTTGACCTCGGAGGTCGAGAAGATCACTGCAAGGCCCTGCGCAGCGCGTTCGCTGAGCAAGCGGAAGACCTCGGCCTTGGCGCCGACATCGATGCCCCGGCTCGGCTCGTCGAGAAGGATAACCTTGGGGTTGGTCGTCAGCATCTTGCCGATGACCACCTTCTGCTGATTGCCGCCCGACAGCGATCCGATCATGGCGTTGCCACCGGCGGTCTTGATGGTCACTTTGCGGATCGAATCCTCGACCAGCCCACGCTCCCTGGTGCGGGACAGAAACAGCCCCTTTGCGAACGCTTCGATGCTGGCAAGCGAGAGATTGCGGCCGACGGTCATGGTCTGCACCAGCCCGTCGCGCTGACGGTCCTCGGGGACCAACACCAGTCCCTTGGCGATGCGCTGGGCAATACTCAGTCCCGAGACGTCCTCGCCTTCCAGAAGCGCGCGGCCGCCCGCCATCGGCACCCGTCCGGCGACCGCTTCCAGCAATTCCGTGCGCCCGGCGCCCATCAGCCCATAGATGCAGACGATCTCGCCCGCTCTGACGTCCAGCGACAGATGATCGACGACGGAATAACCGGAGCCCGAAGTGTCGACGACGCTGACATCCTCGATCGACAGGGCGACCTCGCCGAACGCATGACCGGTCGGCGGCGAACCGAGATCGAAGTTCTCGCCGACCATGTTTCGCACGATCCATTCGAGGTCGATATCCTTGGCCTCTGCCGTCGCCGTGATCGCGCCGTCGCGCAGGACGACGGCGTAGTCGGTGATCTGCAGCGCCTCTTCGAGATGATGCGATATGTAGACGATGGAGACGCCGCGGCTGGTCAAATCGCGGATCACCTTGAACAGCACCTCCACCTCTGAGGCGCTGAGCGCCGAGGTCGGTTCGTCCATGATCAGGATACGGGAATCGACCGACAGCGCCCGCGCGATCTCGACGATCTGCTGCTGCCCGAGGCGCAGATCCTCGACCAGGGTCATCGGATCGATATCCTCTTCGAGATCGGCCATCAGTGCGCGCGCCTGGCGCGACTCTTCGGCGAAGTCGAGGCCGGTCCTGGTGCGCAGTTCGCGGCCCATGAAGATGTTGTCGCGTACGCTGAGGTTCGGCGCCAGGCTGAGTTCCTGGTGGATGATCGAGATGCCGCGATCGCGCGCGTCCGAGGACGACGAAAAACTGACGAGATTGCCGTCGAGCACGATGTCGCCCGACGTCGGCGTGACGACGCCGGACAGGATCTTCATCAGCGTCGACTTGCCGGCGCCATTTTCTCCGAACAGCGTCGTGACCTTGCCGCGATGGATGTCGAAATTGACGCCCCTGAGGGCATGGACGCCGCCATACGACATGACGATGTTGCGCGCCGAAAGCACGGCGTCGCCATTCGCAGCCGGTTTCATTTGACGTCCAGCCTCACGGGAGTGACCAGCCAGCTCTTCGGATTGACCAGCTTGAACGCGCCGACAACCGAAACGGTCTTGCCGGCCAAGGTGCTCGTGTCGACCTTTGCCAGGACTCCCTTCTTCATCTCGTTGTTCAGCGCCGAGCCGGCGTCCTGGTATTCTATCTGGTTGGTGAATTGGCCGAATGTGATCTTGCCGGTGGCGTCGCGCAGTTCGGTGCCGTTGATCGCCGGTCCCGTCTGCACGCGGATCATCAACGTGTCGGGCAAACCGTCGACTGCGACCTTGTAGATGCCCGATTTTCCTTCGCCGACAACGCCGGTGAACTTGACCGAAATGACTGGCCCGACACCTGCGGGCACGCCGTATTCCTTCTCGGCCGTCGCCCTGTCCTTGGCGATCGCCGTCGCCACTGTCACGGCGTCGGCGGCACGGGTCTCGACATCGGCCTGCACCTTGGGAAATTCCGACTTGCCATAATCTGCTGCGGAAAACACGGCGCTGCGGACGTCACCGGCGGAGCCGATCCTGACCACCTTGGTGTCGAGCGCCATGGCGCCGAGTAGGACGACGACCGCGACGCCGGCAAGTATCCGACGCAAGCCGGGCGAGGCCTGCCGGGTCGATACGGTGGCAGCCTTCGCACTCATGACGCAACCACCTGCAGGGCAGATCTGCCGTTGTCACGCATTTGACGATCCTCCGTTCACATGGGGCTTTGCACCATTGGATTGGTTCTTTTCGACAAGAGCGCGTGCAGTGCTTTCATCGGTGATCAGGCCGCTCAGATAGCGGCTTTCGAGCACCGCTTTGATCGCGCGCACTTTCACCTTGCCGCCGGCGACGGCGACAATCCTACGGCCTTTCAACTGATCCCGCGGAAGCGCCAGAATTCTCTCCGACAGCGCCGTTTCCACCGGGCGTCCTTTGTCATCGAAGAAGTGGGCGAGCAGCTCGCCAACGCCACCGTCACGTTTGACCTCATCGATTTCGGAATGTTCGATCATGCCGGTAGCGACCAGCGAGGCTTCCCGCATGGCGGTTCCTATGCCGACGAACATCAGGTCGGATCGGCTTGCGAGAGCGAAGACATCGCTAATGCCGCGCTGGCCAAGCAGCACCTCACGGTCCTCGGCAGTGTTGGCGACGAAAGGCACCGGCATCACATAGGCCTGCGCGCCTGTCCGCTCGGCCAGGCGATGCATGACATCGTGCGGGTTGGCCGCGAATTTGCGCGTCACGCCGCCAAGCAGCGAGACGAAACGGATATGGGCGGCGGCGGTGCGCGTCAGATACTCGACGCTTGCCGCGAGGGTACGACCATGGCCGACGCCGATCAGCATGTCCTCGCCGCGATCGATCTCGCGCTTCAGAAACTGCGCGCCGGCGATGCCAAGCGCCTTCAGCGGCAGATCGTCCTGATCGAGATCAGGAACGACCTCGCAGTAATCGAGCCCATAAGCATCGATCAGCTGCTGCTCGAGGTCGATGCATTCGCCGACGTCGCCGTCGATAATCACTCTGACCAGGCCATCCTGAGTGGCCCGGGTGATGAGCCGATGCGCCTTGAGGCTGGTCAAGCCGAGCCGTTTGGCCACCTGGGCCTGTGTGAGACCGCCGGCATAGTGAAGCCAGGCCGCGCGGGTGGCGAGGCTGGATTCATGGTCGCGGTTAGCGGTTCCGCCGGATTTCAAGCCATCTCCTCCCCAGGATGATATTATTATCTTTGTGTGCAAAAATTTTCACATCCCTGCATCGCTGTCAATCCCTCGCCGGATTTGGCCTACGGGGAATTCTGTGTGGCCCTATTAGGAGGTCTGCATATTGGGTGATCATAATGATGTGTTATTTTAACGTCAATCGATGTTATATCGCTTCAATGCCATCGAGACAGCAACCGGTATTTGCTGCCGATCTTCAAACTAAATGTCTGTTTTCAATCATTTATGCCCGGCGGCACATAAATCCCAATCAGGCTGTGTTGCGGTGTGTTGCACATGCGACGGAGCCATGGGCAAACCGATAGGATTGCCTTGAGAAAAGCCATCGGCATTGCCCGATGACGCGATCAGGCCAGCCGCATCAGGTTGCGGCCCTTGAGCTCCACAACGGCGGCTTCGACTTCCCGCGCAATGCGCCCAGCACTCCAGCCCAACGCCCTTCCGGCGATCGACGCGATCTCCTGCAGGTCCCGGCCTGTCAGGGAACCTGATATCGCCAGGGTGCTGCGACGCATGACGATATCAGTCAGATGTTCCACGAACTCGCTGCGGACGATGTAGTCGATTTCCGATTTTCTGTAGCCTTCGGAATCCGGCAGATCGCCCTTATCGTCCAGTTCGTGCCCGGCAATCTCCAGGGCTCTGGTTCCGTAGCGCGACAGCAATTCATCGAGACGCCGTTCCGCGATGCCCGTTTCCGACCATGCCCGGGCCAGCCAGTCTGCGCGTGCCGCCGCATCGGCTGGAAAATCCCTGCCGCCGCCAATTGGCATGGCTTGCGTTGAGACCTCGCGCTTGCGCTGCAGGCGACCGAGCACGGTGCCGGCGACTTCCTCTGCAAAGCCACGGAACGTTGTCCATTTGCCGCCGACCAGCGAGATAACCGCGAAAGGTCTGTTCTGGTCCGGCTCGGCGATCGGTGACGAGTGATCGCGGCTGATCAGCCCGGGCACCGATGCATCCGAGGAAGGCAGCGGCCTGATGCCGCTATAGACGTAGACGATCTGCTCGCGCTCGAATGCCATGCCCGGCAGCAGCGTTCGCACGCTGTCGAGCAGGTACTCGACTTCGTCAGGCTCGCAGCGCACCTCGTCGGGATTGTCGGCCTTGATGTCGGTTGAGCCGACCAGCGCCAAGCCGAGATAGTCGTAGACGAGGCAGATACGGCCGTCGTCGGTCTCGAAATAAAGCATGCGCCCGGCAAGGCTTTTGACCAGTTCGTCGTGCCTCAGCAGGATGTGAGAGCCCTTGGTGCCGCCGATCATCTTCGAGGGCGCGCCAAGCAGATCGTTGACACGATCGATCCATGGACCGGCGGCATTGACCACCAGCTTCGGCCGCACCGAAAAGGCGGCGCCGTTTTCCGGCTGGAATGTCAGTACGCCATTGGACGAGGCCACCAGCGCCGTGTAATTCGCGCTGGCCGAGGCCGCGTTCGCCTGCAGCCCATCGAGGATCAGTTCGAGCACCAGCCTTTCGGGGTGGCTTATCTTGGCGTCGTAGTAGGTGCCGGTGGCGACGATCGAAGGGTTGAGCGCCGGCATCCCGCTGAGCGCCTGGCGCCGCCCGACCATGCGGTGGCGCGGCATGACCCGGTTTCGCGAGCCATAGAAATCATAGATCATCAGGCCGATCTTGATCAGGATGGCGCCGCGGCTG
The DNA here is from genome assembly GCF_040321755.1 of Mesorhizobium sp. M0276. Classification (NCBI taxonomy): domain Bacteria; kingdom Pseudomonadati; phylum Pseudomonadota; class Alphaproteobacteria; order Hyphomicrobiales; family Phyllobacteriaceae; genus Mesorhizobium; species Mesorhizobium sp. M0276. Next base: position 109,252 of record NZ_JAMYSC010000003.1, read on the forward strand.
CGCGGTGCGCTGGTCGAGCCGAACAGCGTTCGCAGCGCCGCCAGCATGCCCTTGCTCCAGGAGAAGATCGGGATGACGGTCGGCAGCGGACTGACATAATGCGGCGCGTTCTTCAAAAGCAGATTGCGTTCGAGCGTCGACTGCGCCACCAGACCGAACTCGCCGGTTTCGAGATATTTCAAACCGCCATGAATGAGCCGCGACGGCGCGGCACTGGTGCCCGCGCCGAAGTCGCTCTTGTCCACGATCAGGCAGCTGACGCCTTGTGCGCACAGATCGCGAAACAGGCCCGCCCCGTTGATGCCGGCGCCGAGAATGACGACGTCGACCTCGCCTGTCCCGGCCATGGCAGCCAAACGCCCTGCGGGGTTTCCCGTACGTGCTGCTTCCGTTGGGTTCATGGCGCTTTCGTCTTGACGATGCGCAGCTTGACGCCGGCCCGTTCGAGGGCTTGCGCCCGCGCATCGCCCAAGCCTTCGGTCGCCAGCACGACGTCGAAGCTGGTCAGGTCGTCGAAGACGTGCAGCGCGATCCTGTCGAACTTTGCGTGATCGACCAGAAGGATGCGCTTGACCGATGCGGCCATCATCGCCTGCTTGACCCGCACGACATTGGGATCCTGGATGAAGGCGGTGGTTCCGGTGATGGCCGAAGCCGAACAGATCAGCACATTGGCGCGCAATTGCGCCACGGCGTTCTCGCAGACGATGCCGATATAGGCATTGTAGGTGACGTGGTACTGGCCGCCGAGACAGATGAAGTCGATGTCGTCGACATTGGTCAGCAGCGACGCCGTCGCCACCGAATTGGTGATGACGGTCAGCGGCTTGACGTCGAGCAGCAGCGTGGCGACGGCGTTTGCCGTCGAGGAATCGTCCAGCATCACCACCTGGCCGGCTTCGACATAATCCAGTGCCGCCCGCGCCAGCGCATCCTTTTCAGCCCGATTGACCGTCACCCGATAGCGGAAGGCGCTTTCGTAGAGGCCGGACGGCTGAACCGTCACCGCACCATGCAGCTTGCGCAATACGCCCTGCTGGGCCAGCCGGTCGATGTGCCGGTGGATGGTCATGCGCGATACGCCGAAATGCTCGACCAGATCGTCGATGCGCACCTGGCCGAGCTTGATCACATAGTCGGCGATCTCTTCGCGTCGTTCGTCGGCCTTGATCATGCGGTTCCCCCAGTGTCTGGCCGCGCCAGCTTCTCGATCTCGGGCCAATGCGGTTCGAGCGCACCGGCTATGCGGCCATAGAGGGAAAAGCGCTCGTTGAACACAGCACTTGAGGCCGGCACTGGCTCGTATTGGCGCGCCGTCATGCCGGCCTGCGTGGCACCTTGTTGCGGCGTCGCGAATATGCCGACCGCGGCACCCGCGCAAAGGGCAGCGCCAAAGGCCGCGGCCTCGTCGGTCGAGGTGATGGTGACCGGGGCGTTCAGCACATCGGCAAACATCTGGACAAAAGCCGGATTGCGCGAACCGCCGCCGGTTAGGCGGATCTCGCTGATAGGAAAGCCCTCGCGCAAGGCTTCGACATGGGTGCGATGATTGAAAGCAATGCCCTCCAGAACCGCCTTGAGCATATCGCCGCGATCGTGCCAGCCGTGCAGGCCGACAAAGCTGCCGCTGGCGAAATCGCCAAACGGGGAGCCGAACAGATAGGGGTGAAACAGAATGGTCGACCGCTTCTTCAGCGCCACGTCGATCTCTGCTGCAAGCAACTCATGGATCGAGCCACCATCGACCGATGCCTTTTCCTGCTCCGAGCGGCAAAACGTATCGAGAAACCAGTCATAGTTTGCGGTCGAGGCCGGCGAGATCGCCATATTGTTCCAGCGGCCTGCGTCGATGGCGTTGCGGCAGAACCAGCGCGGGTCGACGCGCGGTTCCGAAGAGACGACTTCGTTGATGGAATAGGTCCCGGCGACGATGGCGAGCATGCCCTCCTCATGGCCGCCCATGCCAAGGGCCGAGGCGGTCACGTCATGCAGTCCGCATGCGACTGGAGTTCCCTTGGACAAGCCAGTCATCTCGGCGGCTTCGGCGGTGACATGCCCGACGATCTCGGCAGAGTGCGCCATCGGTGGCAGCGCATCGAAAAGATCGTCCAGTCCGAAGATGCGCATCGCCTCCGGCGCGAAGGCTTGCGTGCGGAAATCCGTGAATGAGGTGCTGGCCTCCGTGCGATCGGTGCCGATCGTGCCCGACAGGCAAAAGCGCAGCCAGTCCTTGCAGGCCAGTATATGCCCGATGCGCCCATAGCGATCGGGTTCGTTCTTCCTGATCCAGGCCAGCAGCGCCGACGGCGCCGAGACGTGCGGCGCCTGGCCGGTGCGCGCCAGCGCCTCTTCGAAGACCCGATCCGCCGACCATCGTTCGACAATCTCGCCGGCGCGGCTGTCCAGCGACAGGATTCCAGGCCCCAGCGGCCGACGATCCTTATCTAGCAGATAGAGACCATCGCCATGCGCGGTCGCCGCCACCGCCCTGATATCGTCTGCCGGGCGGCCACAGAGGGCGATCGCCTCCTTGATTGCGTCGGCGGTGGCCTGCCAGAGGCCAGCCATGTCGCGCTCCACCCAGCGCGCTTGGGGCATCGATTGCGGCACCCGCCGACGCGCCACGGACAACTGAGTGCCATCAGCATCGAAGATCACCGCCTTGGTAACCGTGAGACCGTTATCGATTCCGAGCAAACTGGGCACGGTCACCGCCTCTTTCAGCGACTGGCAATGCGCACTGCAAGGTTATCCTGCAGCTGGGGTAAGGGTGGCAGACATAGCGACGATCGACGAGCAACGGTGATACAAAAGCGATGGCATCCAACGGATTAATCGAACCATATATCGATGTTAATTTAACGTCAATGTATGGGACAACACTTTTGACGCGCGCGTCAAAATGGACATCGATGCTTATAGCATTCTGATTCAATTCGATTTTTTGGCGCTAAAAATATCCCACCAGGATCGTTCAATCGGCCGCCGATCGCCATCGATTAATCCGCAAAGCCGGAGCATGGCAACTGCCTCAACCGCCGCTACTTGACGACCACAATCCTCAGGTTGCGGTATCAAGGTCTGTTAGAGCTCACAATCTGCCGAGACAGCAACAGAGCGAAAAACGTCGCGACAGGCGGCACCTTCCCCATCCTAGAAAGGTCCAAATTACATCAGGTGGACCATCCGCAATGAGTGTCAAACCGCATCGGTGTGGTTGTCTGGATCGGATGCACCTGCTCCCATTTGGCAAAGAACCCCGCGACCGTTTCCGGTCGCGGGGCGTTGGGAGCGTTCTCGGGAAGAGCTGGTGGTCAAATGTTGGCGAGCAACTCGTTGACGCGGCTTTCCATGTCGGCAAGGGCGGCGTCGACGTCTTTCTGGCCAGTGATTGCAGCGCTCATCTCTTCGCCGACAATGTCCTGGATCGCAAACTGACGCTGCACGGCTGACGGCAGCGGCCTGCCGAGATCGGCGACAGCGGCGATCGTGTTGCGATGCGGCAGCGCCTTGAAGGCATCCGAGGTGATGATGGCCTTGTATGCCGGCAGGTGGCCGGTGCGCGACCATTCGAAGTCGTTGTCGGCGAAGAACTTCAGGAACTTGCCGATGGCCGCGGTCTGTTCAGGCGTGCGATTCTTCTGCGAGACTGCCCAGGTGTGGCCATCGGCATATTGCGCATGGGCACCGCCAAAAAGCTGCGGATATGGGTACACGGCATAGCCGCCCTTGTTGAGCGCCGTGCCCTTGGTTTGGGACTGGGCATTGTTGTCGCCGACGACCCATGTGCCGTTGAGCTGAACGCCACCGCCACCGGCAAGAAAAGCGTTGATCGCGCCGCCGTAATCGAGATCCTTGGTGGTGTAGCCCTTGTCGAAGATCGCCTTGTACATCTCGACGACCTTCTTGGCTTCCGGTGTATTCAGCTTCACGTGCTTCGGATCGGCAAAGAAGTCGGAATTCTGTTGAAAGAGATAGGTGTAGAGATTGCGCGTGTAGAGTGCCGTCTCATTGGCCAGATTCTGAACGAAATAGGGCTTGCCGGTCTTCTGCTTGAACTGTTCGGCCTGGGCGAGCAACTCCTCGGGCGACTTCGGAAGCACCGGCGTGCCGTCGGCATTGACGAGCCCGGCCTGTTTGAAGAGATCCATGTTGATGTGATAGAGCATCGTCCAGCTGTCGATCGGCAGGCCGTAGATCTTGCCGCCTTTGGTGGCACCGTTGCGCGCTGCGTCCGTGAAGGCTTCAGGTGTGACGCCGACGGACTTCAAGAGATCGTCGAGCGGCATCAACAGCCCCTTGGACTGGTAGTCCGACAGCGCGGATTCATGGATGGTGACGATGTCCGGGGCATCGCCCGAAGCGAATTGCGCGGTCAACTGGTCATAGCCCGGCCATTCCACGGTGCTGACGCTGACATGCACATCGGGGTTGTCGGCGTTGAACTTGTTGATCAGCGAGGTGATGATGCCGCATTCACCAACAGCCTTGGTGACATCGGTGTTGGTGCCGAAATCGGCATCGCAGGCACCGAAAAAGCGCTGTACCGTCAGCTCCGTTGCCGCAAAGCCTGGGCTTGCGAGCATCATTACCCCCGCGGAGACCGCGGCAAACAGTATTTTCTTCATTCTCATGTCAGTTCCTCCTACTGAGTTTCCACCACTCCACACTGGATTGGCGTCATGCTTTCCATCGCTGCGGCGCACTCCCCCGCCCTGCAATTCTCATTATCGGACCGCGGCGCCAGAGACGGCGGTGACGATGTATTTCTGGAAAAAGAGGTAGACGATCAGGATCGGCGCGCCGGCGAACACAGCTTGCGCCATCAGGAAGCCGATGCCTTCGGACTGGGCGAAATTCGTCTGTGTCGAAGCCATGCCGACGGTCAGCGTGTACATGTCCTTTCTGGTTGCCGAGATCAGCGGCCACAAATAGTCGTTCCAGGCGCCAAGGAAGGTGAAGATGCCGAGCGTTGCCTGCGCAGGCACGGTGAGCGGCAGCAGCACCTTCCAGAAGGTCCGGAACCGGCTGGCATTGTCCAGCATGGCGGCTTCGTCCAGTTCCTTCGGGATGGCCTTGAAATATTGGGTCATCAGGAAGACGCCGAACGAAGCCGACAGGCCGGGGAGAATGAGCCCGTGATAGGTGTTGTGGAACTTCAATATGCTGAAGATCTGGTGGCGGGCGACGAGCACGGCCTGTTCCGGCACCGCCAGACCGAAGAGCACGATCACGAACAGGATGTTTTTGCCGGGGAAGTTCAGACGTGCAAACCCATAGCCGGCGAGCGACGACAGGACCAGCGTACCGAGTGTCAGCCCGCCCGAGACGATGATGCTGTTGAGCACCCAGAGAAATACCGATGAGGTGCCGATGGTGTTGATGTAGTTCCTGAGTGTGTAGGGTACGCGAAAAACCGAATTCGGATCGGCCATCAACTCGGCATTATCCTTGAGCGACAGACCGATGACCCACAGAACCGGCGCGATCATGGCGATCGAAAGCAGGATGACGAGGGCCAGCAACACGCGGTCGCCAAACGCGCGTCCCTTGATGGAAACGGCTGGGGCGCTCATGCCTGATCCGCCTTGTTGCGTGCGACGAGGTATTGGGCCATGGCCGCGATCAGGATCAGAATGAACAGGACCTCCGATGCCGCGGCACCCATGCCCAGATCCCAACGACGGAACGCGGTGTCATAGATGTAGAGCACGATCGGCTTGGTGAGGTTGTTCGGGCCGCCGCGCGTCATCAGCCAAGCCTGGCCGAACAGCTGAAATTGCAGCACGATCTGGATAATGATCACCAGGATGAAAGTGCGTTTGATCGACGGCAGCGTGATCGAGCGCAGCGTCTGCCAGCGATTGGCATTGTCCAGGGCTGCCGCCTCGTAAACATCCTGCGGGATCTGCTGCAGGGCCGAGAGAAACAGCATCATCGGCAAGCCAATGCACCACCAGACGGTGGCAATGGCGATACCGATCATCGCGAGGCTGGGGTCGGAAATGAAGGCCGGGGCGGTTGCGCCGAACCATCCGTAGATCGTCGACAGAAGGCCGACATTCGGAATGAACACGATGCGCCAGATCAGTGTGACGATCGTGACCGACAGCACCGAGGACGAAAAGAACAAGGTCCGCAGCACTGCGGCAGTGCGCGTGCGCCGGTTGAGGCAAAGCGCGAGGAAAAGGCCGATCAGCGCCAGCGTCGGCACTGTCAGAAGCACGAAGTAGAAGGTGTTCCAGACCGATTGCAGGAAGACCTTGTCGTGAAACAGCCTGACATAGTTGCCGAGACCGACAAAATCTCCGGACGAGAACGTGTCGGCTTTGTGGAAGCTCAGCCACATCCCCCAGAGGAGCGGAAAGATGAGCAGCGTCGTGAAGAAGAACAGGAACGGCGCGACGAAAACGAAGTTCCGCCATTGCGGCGCATAGATGTCGACGCTTGGAGCCCTGACGCTCACGGTTGCCATCGCGGTCTGCGGCATCGTCAGCCGGTCGGCCATATCAAGCCTCCCTCGCGTGCCAGGCGCGGCCGGCCGCGCTGAACAGATGCGACTTCTGGCCGTCGAAGGCGAGCCCTACCTTGTGGCCGACCGCGACGCGGCTGTTGCCGACATCGGAGCCGACGATCTGCTGGCCATCGCCGAGACGAATGTAGATCAAGGTGCGCTCGCCGAGCCGCTCGAGCACATCGACCACGCCATCGGCATTGCCCTGTCCGGGAGGAACGATGCGGACATCTTCCGAACGGATGCCGAAGCTATACTTGTCATCGGCCAACAGGTCGGAAGAAATCGCGGTCCGAACCGAAATACCGTCCGAAAACTTGGCCGTGGCGTTGCCGCTCGATCTGTCGAGTGTCGCATCGATAAAGTTCATCGCTGGGGCACCGACGAAACCGGCGACGAATTTGGTCGCCGGGCGCTCGTAGATTTCCATGGGAGAGCCGATCTGCTCGATCTTACGGTTGTTCATGACGACGATGCGGTCGGCGAGCGTCATGGCCTCGACCTGATCGTGAGTGACGAAGATCATCGTCGATTGCAGGCGCTGGTGAAGCTGGGCAAGTTCGAGGCGAGTGCGGGTTCGCAGCGCCGCATCCAGATTTGAGAGCGGCTCGTCGAACAGGAAAGCCTTCGGCTCTTTCACGATCGCACGACCGATGGCGACACGCTGGCGCTGGCCGCCCGAGAGCTGGCCCGGCTTGCGCTCGAGCAAATGCGGCATTTCGAGGATGCGGGCGGCTTCGTTGATCCGCGCGTCAATAACCTCGCGCGACATGCCGATATTCTCAAGCCCGAAGGCCATGTTGTCGCGTACCGTCATATGCGGATAGAGCGCATAGGACTGGAACACCATGGCAATGCCGCGCTTGCCCGGCGGCAGATGATCGATACGTTCCTTGTTGATGGCGATCTCGCCGCTATCAACAGTTTCGAGGCCTGCGATCATGCGCAAAAGCGTCGATTTCCCGCATCCGGATGGACCGAGAAACACGATGAATTCGCGTGCCTTGATGGAGAGCGACAGATCCTCCAGCACCGACATGGCACCGAAGTGCTTGTTCACATTCCTGATTTCGATATCGGCCGTCACGTCGACGCTCCTCCTCAGCGCATGCACTTTCCGACTACACGCCCGAGGTCAGAGCTTCAGGCGTATCATCTGGTAGGAATAGGCTGGCAGCGACAGGCTCAATCTGCCGTCAGTCATCGAGGCGCCCACTCCCTTCCTGGGGCCGACATTGCCCGGATTCCCGGCTGAATTGACGGCTTTGAGATCGGCGTGCGTCATCATTTGGTGATCAACGATATCAGCCGCGCCGAAACCAGTGATGTCGATCACGGTTTCGATCGACTCGCTCGAATGGCGGTTGACGGCGAAGAAGGTGACATGACCGGTTTTCGTGTCGTGCACGCCGGCCACGTCGACATAGGAAACGTCGCCCGCGACGGCGGATTTGTAGGTCGGGCTGTCCACCTTGAGGTCCAGCGCATTGCCGCGGCCGTAGATCGAAGCATAGAGATAGGGATAGAATATCGTCTGGCGCCATGCCGGGCCGTTGGGAACGGTCATGATCGGTGCGATGACGTTCACCAGTTGCGCCAGGCAGGCGATCTTGACCACATCGGAACGACGGATGAAGGTGTTGAGGATCAAGCCGACCTGCAGCACGTCCTCGAAATTGTAGATGTCCTCGAGCAGCGGCGGCGCAAAGGGCCAGCCGTCATTGCCGCCAAGGATCTTCTTGTCCTGCTCCTTGGAATGGTACCAGACGTTCCATTCGTCGAACGAGATGTAGACCTGCTTGCTTGAGCGCTTCTTGGCCTTGATATAGTCGATGACGCCGGCGACCGAGACGATGTAGTCGTCGAGCTTCTCGCTCATTGCGAGATAGTTCGGCGCGTCATTGGCTTGGTTGTCGAAATACATATGCAGCGAGATGTAGTCGACCTCGTTGTAGGTGTGGTCGAGCACGGTCGCTTCCCATTCGGGATAGGTCGGCATCTTGGCATTAGAAGAGCCGCAGACCACCAGTTCGAGCGACTTGGAGAAGGCGCGCATCGCCTTGGCGGTCTCATGGGCCAAGCGGCCATATTCGTCGGCGGTCTTGTGGCCGATCTGCCAGGGGCCATCCATTTCGTTGCCTAGGCACCACAGCTTGACGTCGAAGGGCTCCTTGCGGCCGTTGGCGATACGCTTGTCGCTCCACTCACTTCCGCCTGGATGATTGGTGTATTCGAGAAAGTTGCGGGCTTCGTCGAGGCCACGCGAACCGAGATTGACGGCAAGCATCATCTCGGTGTTGGCGGATGCGCACCAGTCGGCAAATTCATGCAGGCCGACTTCGTTGCTTTCCGACGTGTGCCAGGCGAGGTCGAGGCGCACCGGGCGCTCTTCCTTGGGGCCGACGCCGTCTTCCCAATTGTAGGCTGAAACGAAATTGCCGCCGGGATAGCGGACGATCGGAACGTTGAGTTCCCTGACCAGATCGATAACGTCTTGACGCATGCCATTGGCATCCGCCGTCGGGTGGTCCGGCTCATAGATGCCGGTGTAAACTGCCCGCCCCAGATGCTCGATAAAGGATCCATACAGCCGCGGATCGATTTCCGAGACAACATAGCGCGGATGCGCCGTTACGGCTGCCTTCATGCATTCCTCCCACGATATCACAAATGATGATTTAAATCACCTTATTCGATATCAAAGGGAAGCAACGCTCATTCGTCAAGTCAAAAACATCCAAATGTCTGACAAAAGAACGGCGGCTTCGATCGTTAATTGAGGCAAGAGGCTGAAATTGCTGCACTATCTTTGAAACCCGATTTGATGATATCAACTGGTTTTGATTCTGAGCAGGATGTCCTGATCGTAATTTCCAAATCCCTTGCCGAAAATATTGATCCCGCCGGGACGCTCGGCGTCGTCCTTGACGCCGATACGGATGCGGATCGAATGATGGCTCTTGAGGTCGAGGACAGCGAGGCTGGTTTCAGAAATCCTGACACCGTCGACATAGGTGCCGTCAGCGGAAATTCGCCAGTTCTTCAGCTTGCCATATTGTGAGCCCTTGAGCTTCCACCAGGAGGGCGTGAAGACGCCGCGCTTGTCGCCGAAATCGCCAGGTGAGGTCCACGTTCCGACATCGATGCCATTGATCGTAAGCGTGATGTCCGAGGGCCAATCGGCGCTGGTGCCAGGCACTTCCGAGGACAGCTCCACCACCACTTCCAGCTCCGTAATCTCGGCATTGGCGAGCTTGGCATTGTTGGGGAACTGGTATTCTACAAAGCCGCGCGTGAACCACAGCAACCCGGCTTTCATGCGGTCCGGATCGAGAAAAGTGTTGGGCACGTCGAGCAGACCGATGATCCCATCCGGCGAACAGAGGCCGCAGGGCGCCGTGACCTCGAAACCGGTGTAAAGCCCAATCGGCATCGACACTTCGATCGCATCGTTCTTGACCGAACGATACTCGCTCTTGAAGACCACGAGCACTTCCTCGGCGGTCGGATAGCAGATTTTCTGGCTGCCCTTCTTCGCCTTCTGGTTCTCCGTGCGGATCAGGCCAGCATCCTCGAGCACCTGGATATTGGTCGAGACCGTCGATTGCGGCAGCGACAGCACGGCGGCGATGTCATTGACATTCATCGGCCCCTTCTCATGCAGCAATTTCAGCATGGAGATGCGTGCCAAAGAGGCCAGCCCCCTGAGGACGGCAATGCCCTCCTCAGGTTCGATCACAAGAAAATTGCGACTCATGGATGTGCCAGCCCTGTGCGAAATCTATATCCGAAATCACCTTGTATATCGGGATAATTGATTTAATCAATGCGTTGCCGGCTCCATGTCACTTCGGGCCGTAGATCCACAGGGCGGAGCCATAGCCGTATCGAGGCGAAAAGGACCCATGTGTCACAGCGAAGCGCGACGCGGCGGAAGTGCTTGATCTTCGAGAAGAACCGCTGGAGGCGGCTGCGTTTGTGGTAGTCCACTTCCGGTTGGATTTGAGCGGAATGTTCGGAGTGTGCACGCCCTAAATATCGATGCGCTGCTCGCTGCCAGGGTCGAACAGGTTGATGCTCGCCGGATCGACGGCAAGGAATATTGGCTCTTTTCGCCGGCCTGCAAACCTCGGTGGCAAGCGTGCGATGATCGACTGCTCGCCAACCTGCACCGTCACCATGGTTTCAGGGCCGGTAGGTTCCACCACATCGATGACCCCCGTGACCGAAGCTTCATCGCGCGCAACTGCCTTTAGTTCTTCAGGCCTTACGCCCAGGATCACCGGGCGGTCGAAATCGACCTGTCGCTTGCCGGCCGGCATTGCGACCGACACGCCGGTCGCTGCGAAACGCACGCCGCTCGGGCTCGAGGCCAGTCGTCCAGGAAGGAAATTCATTGCCGGCGATCCGATGAAACTTGCGACGAAGATGTTGGCGGGCCGTTCATAGATGGTGCGAGGATCGGCCAGTTGCTGGATGTGGCCTCCCTTCATCACCGCCACCTTGGTGCCCAACGTCATTGCCTCGATCTGATCGTGTGTCACATAGACGATGCTCGTGCCGAGACGCTCGTGCAGGCGCTTGATCTCTGTGCGCATTTCCACACGAAGCTTGGCGTCGAGATTGGACAGCGGCTCGTCGAACAGGAACAGCTCGGGGTCGCGCACGATCGCCCGCCCCATTGCAACGCGCTGCCGCTGTCCTCCCGAAAGGTTGGCGGGGCGCCGGTCGAGCAGGTGCGAAATCTGCAGCAGTCGTGCCGCGTCGTCGACGGCACGCTTCCGCTGGGCTGCGTCCACGCCCCGCATTTCCAGTCCGAAGCCGATATTTCTCGCTACCGACATTGTCGGGTAAAGCGCATAGGACTGGAACACCATCGCGATATTGCGGTCCTTGGGTGCAAGGTCGACGACGGAGCGGCCGCCGATCAGGATGTCGCCGCCGGATGTGTCGTCGAGGCCGGCAATCATATTGAGCAAGGTCGACTTGCCACATCCGGACGGCCCGAGCAGAACCAGAAAGCCTCCGTCCTCAAGCTCGATGTCGACCCCGTGAAGGACCTGCACGGAGCCATAGGACTTGCGCACGTCCCTGATGCAAAGTGTCGCCATGCGAATACTCCTAACCCTTGATGGCGCCCGCCGTGAGCCCCTGAACCATGGTTCGCTGGACAATGGTGAAGAGAATGACGACAGGCAGGATGCTGAGAATGCCGCCCGCCGCCAGGACGCCCCATGGAAGCTGGAACTCGCCGACCATCAGCTGCAGGCCCACGGGCCAGGTACGGGACCCCTGCCCTGTCGTCAGCATCAGGGCGAACAGGAACTCGTTCCACGCAGCGATGGCAATGAACACCGAACTTGCGACCAGGCCGTTGCGGGCGAGCGGCATGACGATGCGGACCATGGCACCAAACCTGGTCGAACCATCGATGCGTGCCGCGCTCTCGAGTTCCTTGGGCGCGGAATCGAAGAAACCTTTGAGCATCCACACGAACAGCGGCAGCAGGAAACTCGTATAGGCAAGCGCAAGGCCGAAACGGCTGTCTACAAGACCAACCCCGCGCATGACGACATAAAGGGGAATGATCATCATGACTGCAGGAAACATGCGAACGACAAGATAGCCGAGCATGAGCTGAGTTCGGCCCCGAAACGCGAAGCGGGAAAATGCATAGGCAGCAAGCGTGCCCGTGGCGACGCAGATCGCCACCGTGAGGAAAGTGACGGTGATGCTATTGCCTATCAGGCGCGGGAAACCGGACTGCGTCCAGATCGCCACATAATTGTCGAAGGTAACGCGCCTCGGTATGTACTGCATCGTCTGGGTGACAATGTCGGCCTCATATTTGAGCGATGTCAGCAACATCCAGATCATCGGACCGATGCAGAACATCGACAGGCCCGCGAGGACGAAGTAGGTGGCGATGTTCGCAATCATGCGCCGGCGGCGCTTGCTTTCAATCATCGCCCTCTCCCTTGGTAATCCTGGACAGGCGGATGTATGCCGCCGCGAAGATCATCAGGATCACAAACATCACCACCGACAGCGCCGACGCGTAGCCGAAATTGAAGTCCTTGTAGGCGGTCTGGAAGGCATATAGCGACAGGACCTGCGTGGCATCTCCCGGTCCGCCACCGGTGAGAATGAGGAGCAGATCGGGCGAATTGACCAGACCAATGACGCGCAGGATGACTGCCGCCGCGATGACGGTCTTGAGCATGGGCAAGGTGATCAGCCTGAGCTGCGCCGGGACGCCGGCGCCGTCCACTGCCGCTGCCCTGTAGAGATCTTCGGGAATACTCTTCAGGCCCGCTAGCAGCAGCAAGGCGAAAAACGGAAAACCATGCCAGGCCTCGACGAGGACGGTCGCCGCCAGGGCGGTATTGGGATCCGCGAACCAGGCCTTGTAGGTCTCCAGCACGCCCACGCGGACAAGTAGATCGTTGATGACGCCAAGCCGCGGATCGAGCAGCAAGGCCCACATATGGCCCGCAACGACGTTGGGGAGGAAATAGGGAAGCAGGATAAGCACGGCGAAGATCTTCGTGCCCGGCAAATCCCTGTTGAGGGCTGTCGCGGCGAGAAGGCCAAGCGCCAGTTCCAGCACGATGGCGGCAGTGACCCACACAACTGTATTCTTCAGTGCGATCCAGAAGACCGGGTCGGACCACATTCCCGCATAGTGTTTGAAGCCGACCCAGCCATCCAGCCCGGGACGCGTCAGACGCATATCGCGAAAACTGATGGCCATGCCGTAAAGCGTCGGATAGGCGATCACCAGAAGGATCATGACGAGGCTGGGGAGGAGCAGTAAGTACATCCAATATCGGGTCTCGGACAGTTCGCCGAGGGCCCGCAAAGGCAGATATCTGCTTGAGCTTGACGTCATGTATCTGCGGAGCGAAAGCACCGTCCCGTTGCGTTCAAAGCACGGCTACACGTCGGAGCAGCCGTGCCGGGATATCAGCGAAGGGCCGCATCGAGGCCTTGGATCATCCGGTCCACAGCCTGTTCCGGCGTCGATTGACCCGTGAGCACCGATTGGAAAGCGGGATTGACTACATTCTCGGACCAACCCGCCACTCCAACGAAATTGTTCGGCAGGCGTCCGAACTTCAGCGTTTCGACAGCCGCGTTATAGATTGGATTGCCGGTGATACGCTGATCCTGCAGGGCAGCGGCGGAGGCCGGGAAATATCCCGTGCCCTCGAGCAAGGTCAGCGCAGCATCGGTCTGGCCCCAGAAACTCACCCACTGCCAGGCGGCCTCGATATTGTCTTCCTTCATGATACCGTTGCCGGCGTAGGCGACGCGAGCGACATGCGCCTTCGGACCGGCCGGCATCGGTGCGGTCGAGAACTGCTTGCCCTGCTTCATCGCAGCCGAGATTTCATTCAGCGAACCGGTATGGTGCCACACCATCGCCGTCTGCCCGGTGCGGAAGCCCTCCATGATCTGGCGGTAGCTGTCATTGGGCGCGCTCGGCGGCACAACCTTTTCCTTCAGGAAGAGATCGGAATAGAACGTTATCGCCTCGACCGCCGCCGCCCTGTCGATGGCTGGCTGTCCATCCTTGACAATCGGCGAGCCAAACGCCTCCATGACATCGATGACGTATTTGAAACCGCCGGCGCCGGCGCGCATGCCGAATGCATACCTGCCCTTCGACGGATCGGTGAGCTTGCGGCAGGCACCCAGGAATTCGTCGAATTTCGTGGGTGGCCCGGCCAATCCGGCTTCCTCGAAATAGTCGGCGCGGTAGTACATCCAATCGACGAAGGCAAAGGCGGGAACCGCATAGATAGCGCCGTTGCTGGAAAGCCCGGTCCAGCGATTGTCGGGAAAATTGGCCTTGCCCTGCCATCCATTCACCCGCTCGGTAAGGTCAATCAACCCCTCCATCGCGGTAAGATCGGCGAAGCGCTCGGCGATCACCATGGCGGTATCCGGACGCCCACCGGTCAGCACGGCCGAAGAGACCTTCGCCATGTATTCCGAGTTCGGGATGTTCTCCTGGGTCACCGCCACATCTGCATTCGCCGCCTGAAACGATCCGATAATCTTCATCAGGCTGGCCATTTCCGACTGACTGGTGAAATGGTGCCAGTAACTGATGGCATTCGCGGCACGGGCACCGCCGACGCGCCCTGCCACCGCAAGAGCCGCCGAACCCATGAGAAACTGCCTCTTGTTCAACTGCATGCGCGACCTCCTCGCAGATATCAGATCAGCAATCTGATCGATCAGTTGCAGTTTTTGGGTAGCATCCTTTCCCACGCCGTGCAACCGCGCCGGCGCGCAAACTGGCAAAACGGCTGATGGCTACCGGGCTGTCAGACGAGACCCAGGTTCCGTTGCATCGCAGCCTGGAAATGGGACTGCAGCTTTGCTTCGGCGGCATCCGCATTCCTGGTGCTGCAAGCCTCGAGGATGTCGAGGTGCTCCTTGATCGTCCGGACCATGATAGGCGCGGTGATCTTCCGGTCGAGCCGCAGCAGGCGCAGATAATTGTGCATGCGCCGGTAGGTGCTGTCGATCAGAGGATTGTGCAATGACGCAATGATTGCGCCGTGAAACTCTCCTTCCAGCGCGTCCATCGCCTCCAGTTGTTCCCTTCCGAGGCCATCCCGCTCCACGCTTCTAAGCAGACGGGAATGCCGGATTTCCAAGGCATTCATGACGGTTTCGTCGCCTTGTTCGGCAAAGACGCGGATCGCAGAGCGCTCAATGATGGCGCGAAATTGGTAGGTGGCACGCGTAAGCTCCATGCCGGGCCTGATGAACTGGATGCCGGAGCGCGGGTGGATGATCAGAATCCCTTCCGCCTCCAGAACGCGCAGAGCGTCCCGAAGCGGGGCAACCGGCACGTCGACGATCGCGGACAACTCGTTTTGCGAGACGAAGGCCCCGGCAGGAACGCGTCTGTCGAACAGGCCCTCCAGAATACGCTGATAGGCAATATCGCTCATACGGATGGCTGCCCCCAGACCGGTAGAGACGGTTTTTGCTTTGCCCACCACTTGCGGCACCCCCATTGGTCCGATACTAAGGACGCAATCTGATAGATCAGTTTATCGTTGTAAACGATCAGAAGCCCTTGTGATGAGCCTCTCGCATTTTCGTATAACCCGATTTCAGTTCGCCCGCGACCGGGTAATCGGAGACAGTCAAGTTCGGGTGGACGATGTCAACGTCGCCACGTTGGAACTCGTCTCGGAAAGCGGCGAGGTGGGGCTGGGGTTCATCCAGGCGCTCCTCAATCCTCTACCCGATCAGACGGAGATCGAGACTGTTTTCGAACACGAGGTTTGGCCGACACTCAGGGGACACAAGGCGATCGCGCTGGTTCACCGTGTGAACCGCCCGCGTGGCGGCAACCAGCGGACCTATTCGCTGCCCTTTCACGAGGCGGTTCAGGTGGCGCTTTGGGATCTTGCGGCGAAGGAAGCCGGCCTGCCTCTTCACGTCTTGCTTGGCAGTCGCCGCAGCCGTGTGAAAGCCTACGCCAGCGGCCTCGATTTTCACCTCAACGACGAGGCTTTTGTCTCACTGTTCTCTCACGCGGCATCGCTTGGCTACTCCGCTTTCAAGATCAAAGTCGGCCACCCGGATTTCGACCGCGATCTGCGGCGCCTGGAGCTGTTGAGGACCTGCGTTCCGGCAGGCTCGAAAGTCATGATCGATCCAAACGAGGCGTGGACATCGAAGGAAGCGCTCGTGAAATTGGTCGCGATCCGCGATGCCGGTCACGATCTTCTCTGGGTCGAGGATCCAATCCTGCGTCACGACCACGAAGGATTGAGAACGCTCAGGCATGCCGTGACATGGACCCAGGTCAACAGCGGCGAATATCTGGATCTTCAAGGCAAGCGGCTTCTTCTGGAAGCCCACGCAGCCGACATGCTGAATATCCACGGCCAGGTGACTGACGTCATGCGCATCGGGTGGCTAGCCGCGGAACTTGGAATCCCGGTCAGCATCGGCAACACCTTCCTGGAGGTTGGCGTGCATATGGCGGTCGCGCTTCCCGAGGTCGAATGGCTGGAATATTCGTTCCAGAATTTCGATCATCTGGTGGAGCAGCCCATCGAAATCCGAGACGGCTACGTCTATGCGCCCGATCGACCCGGCCATGGATTGGTGCTTTCCGAAAAAGCACGCGGCGAATGGAGGAGACCGAGGCGACTGGCCCGGTCGGAACTGGGCACAGCGCCCGAAAATCCACGCCTTGTCCCGTGAAGCAGAAGAGAAGCTGAAGGCCAGACTGGGCGGCGGTCAGAAAATCAGAAATCCTGCTGTCGTTCCGTGCAGCCCTCGGAGACTGCGCGGTAGTGGCGACAATCCACCCCAACCGATCGAATTTGCACCCGTCACCATGAGCATTTGATGCCGCACGTCGGTTTATCGACCGGCCAAGGTCAAATCGATCTCGGTAATGTGCCAGCGGCCGAGATTGGAGGTGTAGAGTTTGTTACCCTTGAAGGCGATATTGGTGGGATGCGCCAGCGTGGTTGCCGCCGGATCCTCGATCAGCACTTCGAGCCCCCGATCGTTGCACCAGCAATAGATCCGGCTGGGCTCGTAACATGAAATGAACAGCGATCCGTCCGGAGCGAAGGCTAGGCCATCCGGGACGTTATGTACGCCCTCGATGACGACCTGTTTCGACCCAGCCGCACCGTCGGCAAGGATCGGCACGTAGCTGATACAAGACGCATTGCTTTCCACCACATAAAGCCCGCTCTCCTCCGGCGCCATGGCCATGCCATTGGCGAAGGACATCGCCTCCTGGCACCACAGACGGCCCTCGCCCGTTTTGAGATCGTAGCGGAAGATGCCGGAACGATTGCCCTCGCCGACGCTGTCCGACACGTAGAGCCAGCCCCTCGCCTCGTCGATAATGGGATAATTCGGCACGCGGATGCCGGACGACGCGAAGCGCTCCATGCGCGCTGTCGCGGCATCCCAGCGAAAGATCGCGGCGTGCTTCAGGTCACAGGCGAAGCAGTTCCCCATGCTGTCGAAGGCTATGCCGAGCAGAAAACCGTCCGTGCCGCCCATGCGCTCAACCGAGCCGCCATCGGCGGCCAGCCGCAGGAGGTCGCCGGTTTCGGTGCCGCACCAGATCGACCCGTCACGGTGGACTGCCACGCCCTCCGGGTGCGCGACGCGCGGGCTGGTGAAGATGCCGTCGAAGAAGACGCGCGCGGCGGACATGTCGAGCAATGGTTTTGCCATGGAGCGCTCCTCAGCTTGCGACGTGCGATCTCTGTGCGGCGATGCAGCGCTCGACCATCGCGCGGTCGGCGGCGAGTATCTCGGCGATCAGCGCACCGCGCTCCTTGGCGCTGACAAATTCGAGGCGCCGCAGGCCGAGCGGATCGATGCGATTGCGCAGAACAGCGAGCGCATCGCTGGAAGGCAGCGGGACCTCCCGGCAATCGGCGTCGAAGGTCACCGCAAACCCGGTGGCGTCGCGGATCTGCAGCTGCATGACGCCGGGCATGGTCTCGATGACGATCAATTCCCGGGATATCCGGTCGAGTCGGAAGACGCAGAGATCGGTGAACACCAGCGCCTGGCCGGTGCGATAGCCCATCGGCTCTCGCTCCGCCGGTGTCAGCAGCCCGCGGGCGGAACTGACGATCTCCACCTCGTCCACCAGCGACTGGATCGAATGCCGGGGAATGTAGAGCAAATAGTCGCGGTGCATGTTGGCGACATCGGCCATGCCGCCTTGCCCTGGCAACCGGATCAGGCCACCGCTCGGTTTGCGCAGCGCGATGGTGTTGACGCGGCCACGCCGGTCGACCTGCGCCGCGCCAACGATCTCATGCGTCACGGCACCCGGCTGATAGTAGGTCGAGTAGGTGTCGTCGCCGCCGGCATGCGTCACCGCCGTCTCGCAATCAAGGCTTTCGATCAGCGACAGGATCATCGGGCTCGGCGCTATGTCGAGATGGCCGCAACTCATCGTAGCGATGATCATGTCGGGCGCATGCGTTGCCTTGGCCAACCGGTAGGCGACGTTGGCCAGCGGCGAGACAGCGCCGGCGCTGGCAAAACTCTCATTGTCGAGTTCGGCGGCGATGCGGGCGGCAATGATCTCGCCGATGGATGCTTTCTCCGCATCATGAGCGAGCGCCGGCATTGCGAGGGCCGTTTCGGCGCGAACCTTCGCAGCCCTTTGCAGCGGCTTCGGCACGCCATCGAAAGGTAGTTGGAGACTGTCTGCCAAGGGTGTTTCCCGTGCCGCGAATACCTCCGACAGCGCCTGATAGTCGGTGACATAGAATGGCAGGCAGGACGCCGGCCAGGCGCCGCCCGGTGCCAGCGCTATGGCCGAAACCTGGTTGCGGGTCAGCACACTCTGGCGTCCGTCCTGCCGCAGCGCCCCAACCGGGACGATCTCCTCGACAGTGACCAGCACCTTGCGTGCCGCGCCCGCCATTGCGAAGTCCAGTGCGCGCGGGCCGATGACCTGAACATTGCCGTTTTCATCCGCCCGCTGTGCGTGGACGACGAACGTATCGAGCCTCAGCGGCGGGATGAATCCCATATCTGTTCCGGCGATCGGATCGGGCACGGCTCTCGCGCCCGGCAAACGCGACAGCATGTCCGATCCCTCCGGAAGCTGGAACGGCATGGACGGCAGATTCTGCTGCGCAGCCCGCAGCGCCTGGATCATGGCCAGTGCCGTCCAATCGCGAACCGGTATCGCTCCGCTTTCGGCGGCGGCACGGAACCTCGGCGGCAGGCCGAAAATATCGAGACTGGAGAAGCAAAGGTCGATTTCCGCCACCGCATCCGCTTCGAGCAGCAGCTCGAGCGGCAAGCCGCCCGCCCAGCAAACGTAGTGCAAATCCTTGACGCCCGAGTGGGCTATCGCGCGCAGCAATGCGATCGGCAGCCGAGCGAAATGGTGACCGCCGACGCCAAGCGAGTCACCTCGTCGGACCATCGCGGCCAGCCCTTCGATATCAGTGAAGCGCGGCCGGTTCGACTTGACCAGGGACATTGCGGCACGATCATTCACAGCGCGGACGCCTCGATGCGGTAGCGGGTCACGAACGGCTTTTCGGTTGAGAATTCCAGTGCCGTCGCAACGCCGGATTGGGCGATGGGATTGCCGGCCAGCGCAAGCATCGTGCCTAGCCGCTGGACGGTCAGCGCGCAGGTCTTCACGGTCCAGCCTTCTTTGTCGTGCTCCTGTCGGCGAACTCCTTGACCCGCTGCTGGCCGATCTCGCTGCGATAGAGGTCGCCCAATATGCCGCGCTCCATGGCGAGGCCTGAGGCCAGGTCGCCCGAAACGGCATGCAACGTCAGCGCCTTCAACCCTTCGATCGCGGCGGCTGGCTCGGCGGCAATTATCTCAGCCAATTCCAGCGCGCGCGGCATCAGCCTGTCGACATCGACGACCTCGTTGACTAGGCCGGAACTGACGAATTCGGAGGCCGGCACGATCGCACCGGTCATCAGCAGGAAATTGGCGCGGTTGCGGCCGAGCTTGGCGACGCTGCGTTGCGTGCCGCCACCGCCGGGAACCAGGCCGAGCTTGATCTCCGGCAGACCGAGCTTCGCGAACTGGTTAGCGATCACGATGTCGCAGCACAGCACTAGCTCCATGCCGCCGCCCAAGGCGAAGCCGTTGACCGCCGCGATCACCGGCTTGCGGTTGTTCTCGATCGCCGCGTACATGCGCATGCCGTCAGCCTGGAACGCGTCGAATTCGGCGGCGGTCTGCGCGGCGTATTCCTTGATGTCGGCGCCGGCCATGAAGCCGCGACCTTCGCCGGTCACCACGATCGCTCCCACGCCCGCATCGCTGGACAGCGCCTCGAAGGCGTCGGTGATCTCGCCCTGCATCATCCGGTTCATGGCGTTGAGCTGGTCGGCGCGGCGGAAGGTGACGACCGCGACGCGGCCCAAGGTTTCGACCGTGAGTGTCTGGTAGACGCGCATTGTCAGGCCGCGTCCACGGTCATGTCGCCGGACGCCTCCAATGCTGCGATTTCCTCCTTGGAGAGGCCGAATTCGGCCAGTATCTCGCGGCCATGCTGGCCGACCAACGGCGCCGGCCGCTCGATGGTCGCGGGCGTCTCGCTCATCTTGACCGCGGGCGCCACCACCCGCACCTTGCCGCCGCGCGGATGATCATAGCTGGTGATCATGCCCATGTGCTTGACCTGCGGGTCTTCGGCCGCACGGCGGATATCCTTCACCTCGGCGCACCAGATGTCGGCTGCCAGCAGCCGTGCCAGCAGATCCTGCGTGGCGAATTTCTTCGTCTCCGCATTGACCTTCTCGAACACCTCGTCGCGCTTGTCGAACAGGGTTTTCAGATCGTCATAGACGGCAAGCTGCGGCGCCTCCAGCACCTCGTACAGCGTTTTGAACGGGCTCATGGCGATCGATACGTAGCCGCCGTCCTTCGCCTCGTAGATGCCGAACGGCGCCTGCATACCGGGATGGCCGATGCCGGAATTGGGCCGCACGAAATCCTCGCCGAGATTGAGCACGGCGACATATTCCTGATTGAGATGCGCCAGCAGGCCGGCCAGCAGATTGACCTCGATCTTCTGGCCCTTGCCGGTCTTCTCGCGATAATAAAGCGCCGACAGGATGCCGTAGACCATGTTCATGGCGCCGATCTGGTCGGCGAGCCCGGCGCCGGCCGGAACCGGCGCCTGATCGCCGCGGCCAGTGTTGGCAATCAACCCGGCTAGCCCTTGGATCAGCATGTCCTGGCCGGGGCGCTCGACATAGGGGCCCTCCTCGCCATAGCCCGAACCCGAGCAGTAGATGATGCGCGGATTGATGGCCTTGAAGTCCTCGTAGCCATAGCCGAGCTTGGCCAGCACGCCAGGGCGAAAATTCTGCACCACGACGTCGGCGGTCTTGGCCATCTCCATGAGGATGGCGTGCACCTTGCGGCTCTTCAGGTTGAGCGCGATCGAGCGCTTGTTGCGGTTCCAGGCGAGGAAATTCGGGCTCTCGGAACCGCCCACCCATTTGGCGAAGAAGGTCATGCCACGGAACATGTCGCCGGCGCCGGCACGCTCGACCTTGACGACGTCGGCGCCCATGTCGCCGAGCAGCTGCGTGGCGAACGGCCCCTGCAGCAAATGGCTGAAATCGAGGATGCGGACGCCTTCGAGGGCCTTGTTCATTTCAAATCTCGTTTCGTGTTTTCAAAGCAGTTCGGGAACATAGCGCGGTGCGGCGGTCAGTCCGCCATCCACACGCAAATCGGTGCCGGTGGTGAAGCCCGCGGCATCGGAGGCGAGATAGACGGCGGCTTCGGCCACTTCGGAAGGTTCGCCGATGCGGCCGAGCGGATGCATCTTGACCCAGGCCTTGGCCAAGTTGCCGCCGATCTCCTTGATCAGTCTGTCGTTCATCGGCGTGTTGATGGTGCCCGGCGAGATCGAATTGACGCGGATGTTCACGGGGCCGAACTCGACTGCCATCTGGCGCGTCATCGCCATCACCGCGCCCTTGGCGCCGGCATAGGCGGTCCAGCCATCAAGCCCGATGTGCCCCTGTGCGGAGGCCATGTTGATGATCGAGCCGGACTCCTGCGCGATCATGTGCGGCAGCGCGTATTTGCAGCCGTGAAACACGCTGGTCAGGTTGACCGCGATCAGCCGGTGCCACTGCTCATCGGTCATCTCGTGCACCGGCATGCCGCCAATGGCGATGGCGGCATTGTTGACCAGGATGTCGAGGTGCCCGGTCTTCTTGACGGCGCTGTCGATGAGGCCGGCAATGTCGGCCCCTTGAGAGACGTCGCAATGCACGTAATCGGCCTGACGGCCGGCGGCGCGAAGTGCGGTCGCGAATTCCTCGCCCGCGCCGTCGGCTATGTCGCCGAGGAAAACATGCGCGCCTTCGCGCGCCATCGCTTCAGCGATCGCGTGCCCGATGCCGTCGGCAGCACCGGTGATGACGGCGGTTTTCCCTTCGAGACGGGCCATGTCAGCCTCCATTCGCGCGCCGGCGTTTCGCCTCGTCGAAGGCGACCGCGGCGATGATGATCATGCCGGTGATGACCAGCTGCCATTCGGTCGGCAGGCCGAGCCCGCGCAGGCCGTTGGACAGGAACTGCAGGATCAGCACGCCCAGCGCCATGCCGGTCAGGCTGCCGATGCCGCCGGCAAGGCTGACCCCACCGAGCACTGTCGCGGCAACGACCTGGAATTCGAAATTGAGCCCCGCCGTATGCTGCGCCGAGCCGACGCGCGCGGCGAGAATAATGCCAGCAACCGTTGCCAGCAGTGAGCTGATGATGAAGCAGATGAACTTGACGCGCCGCACATCATAGCCAGCCAGCCGCGCCACTTCCTGATTGCCGCCGACGGCATAGATCTGCCGCCCGAACGGCCGATGCTGCATCATGTAGGCGAAGGCGGCGAGCAGGACGATCGCGATGACAGCCGAATAGGGGATGGTGTTGAACAGGCGCCCATCCGACAGAGCGATGAAGCTGTCGAGGCTGGCATCGTCCGGAATGGCGCGCTGGCCGGTATAGAGATAGACACCGCCGCGCATGATGAACATCGTGCCCAAAGTCACGATCAGCGAGTTGATGCCGGCATAGGCGGTGAGATAGCCGTTCACCACGCCGATGATCAGGCCGAACAGCAGCGCGCCACTGATGCCGAACCACAGCGAGTTGGTGTCGTTCATGATGATGATCAGCGGCAGGGCAATGGTCGCGAGCAGCGAGCCGATCGAGATGTCGACCTCGCCGGAAATGAACACGATGGCACAGCCAATGCCGGCGATCAGCGGCAGCGACGCCTGGCCAAGCACGTTGGTCAAATTGCGCACGGAGAAGAAATTCTCGACCGTGAAAGAAAAGAACGCCAGAACCAGGATGAGGCAGACGAGCAGCGCCAGTTCCTGTCGGGCAATGAGCCGCACCAGCATGGATGGCTGGGCCTTTGCGGAAGCCGTGGCTGCAAAGCTCATCGCATGCTCCCTTCGAGGTGGGGCTGATCGCTTGATGTCATCATCTTACCCGATCGCCGCATTGAGGATCTTCTCCTGTGTAGCTTCCTCGCGCGACATGATCACGGTCAGGCGGCCTTCGCACATCACCGCGATCCGATCCGCAAGACCGAGCAGCTCCGGCATCTCGGACGTCATCATGACCACCGCCAGGCCTTCGCCGGCGAGCCGGTCGATCAGCGCGAAGATTTCCGACTTGGCACCGACATCGATGCCGCGCGTCGGCTCGTCGACGACGATCACTTTCAGGCCCCGCATCAGCCAACGCGCAATGAGCACTTTCTGCTGATTGCCGCCCGACAGGTTCTTCACCTGCTGGAACAGGCTGGGCGTCTTGATGCGGAAACGGTCGACATAGTCCTGCACCGCCTTGTGTTCCTTCGCCTTGTCGACGAACCCCAGGCGGGCGAAAGCACCGAGCGAAGCCAGGCTGGCATTCTGGTAGACAGGCAGTTCGCCCATCAGCCCTTCGCTCTTGCGGTCTTCGGTGAGCAGACCAATGCCGAGCTTGACGCCGGTGCGCGTATCGTGCGGCGCGAGCTGGCTGCCGTCGACGGTGATCGTACCCGCGATGATCGGGTCATAGCCGACGATCGCCTTGGCGAGTTCGGTGCGGCCCGCGCCCATCAAGCCGAAGAAGCCGAGCACCTCGCCGGCTCGCGCCTCGAAGGAGACGTCGGTCAGCTTCTTCGCCGTGCTGAGGTTCTCCACCGACAGCGCGACCTTGCTGCCCGCCGCCCCACGCTGGCGGGGAAACAGATTGTCGATGCGCCGGCCGATCATGTCCTGGATGAGCGTGTCGTTGGTGTGCTCGCCGATCGGCCTGGTCGAGATGTGGCGCCCATCGCGCAGCACGGTCACCGTGTCGGCGATCTCGAAAACCTCGTCGAGCTTGTGGCTGACATAGACCACCGCGATGCCAAGGCTGGCCAGCCGGCGGATGACTGTGAACAGCAGCGAAACCTCGTTCGGCGTCAGCGACGATGTCGGTTCGTCCATCACCACGACGCGGGCTTCATGGGCAAGCGCACGGGCAATCTCGACCATCTGCTGCTGGCTGACCGGCAGCGATCCCGTGCGCGCCGCCGGATCGACATTGAAGCCGATGCGGTTGAATAGCGCGGCGGAATCGGCACGAATCTTCTTCCAGTCGATCGAGCCGGCCCTACCGGTCGGATAGCCTTCCAGGAAGATGTTCTCGGCAACGGTGAATTCGGAGATCAGCGCGATCTCCTGAAACACGACCTTGATGCCTTCCTTCAAGCTGTCGCGCGGCGACTTGATGTCGACCTCGTGCCCGCGCATGCGGATGGTGCCGGCATCTTTGCCGTAGACACCAGCCATGATCTTGATCAGCGTCGACTTGCCGGCGCCGTTCTCGCCCATCAAGGCATGGATTTTGCCGGGCTCCAGGCTGAAGTCGACATTGTCGAGCGCCACGACGCCAGGGAAGCGCTTGTCAATGCCGCGCAGTTCGAGCGCCGGCACGCTGGTGTCGATGGCCGCGCCTTCGCCAGGGTGAAGGAAATCAACGGACATTGGCTTTGTTCCGGATGATGTCGAGATAGGTTGCGAGGATGATAACGATGCCCGGCACCACCATCTGCAGGTCCTGGTTCCAGCCGAGAATGATGATGCCGTTGTCGATCACCTTCAGCACCAGTACGCCGAGCAAGGTGCCGAACAGCGATCCACGGCCGCCGAGCAGGCTGGTGCCCCCGAGGATGACGGCAGCAATGACGGTCAGTTCGAAGCCTCGGCCGGCGGTCGGCTGGCCGGCATTCATCAGCGACGACAGGATCATGCCGGCAACGCCGACGCAGAGCCCGGTGAGAACGAAGGCAAACAGCTTGAGGCGCTCGGACCGAAGGCCGGACAGGCGCACCGCCTTTTCATTGGCGCCAACCGCATAGAGGTAGCGGCCGAGCGTGGTGAAACGCAGCGTCACATAGGCGACCACGAAGATCAGCGCCGCCAGAATGACGGGGACCGGCACCGCGCCGACATAGCCGGCGCCGAGATCGGTGAAGCTCGCTAGATGGTTGTAGTTCTGCACCGCTTCGCGCGTGAACAGATAGACGCCGCCTTGCAGCATCATCATCGTGCCGATGGTGGCGATCAGCGAGTTGACCCGTAGCCTGGTAACGACCAGCCCATTGAACAGGCCGACACCGCCGGCAAAGGCAAGCGCCGCCAGCAAGCCAAGCGTGAGGCTGTGTGTAGAATTGAGCACCGCCATGCCGATGCAGCCGACGAAGGCGAGTGAAGCGCCTACCGACAGATCGACCTCGGCGGTGATGATGAGCATGGTCATGCCCGAGGCTACGATCAGCACCAGCGCGCATTGGCGCAGAATGGCGATGATGTTGGCCTCCGAATAGAATTGCGGCGCCGCAATCGAGATGGCGATGCAGAGCACCGCCAGGATGACACCCAGCACAAGCTGGCTGCTGCCCAGCAGCTGGCCACCGACAAAGCGCTTCGGCGCGGAGGCGTGTGTAAGCTCGCTCATCTCGATCCATTCGGCCGCTATGGTTCAGGCGCCCTTCCCGCATTTCGGGAAGGGCAAAGTCAGCCGGCTTTACTTCTTCAGGTCGGCGGAGGTTTTCATGCACTTTGCCGGCGGCTGCAGTGCGTTGACGGCATCCCATTTGATGGTGCGGGTGGTACCGTCATAATCGTAGAACTTCTTCCAGTCCTCGCCGTTCATCGGCGCGGTCGGGCTGACGATATGCTCCGGCACTTCCTCGTTGTTGAACAGTTTCACCGCGGCATCGATGGCGGTAAAGCCTTCCTTTTCCGGGAACATCGCGGCCTCGATGCGATACGACGGCTCGTTCTGCATCGCGTTGATGAAGGCAAGCCCCTCGCCGCCGGTGCCGACGGTCAACAGGCCATCCTGCGGCTTGCCGGCCGCCTTCCAGGCCTGCAGCCCGCCCAGCGACGACGAGTCGTTGATGCCGTAGATGATGTTGATGTCGGCGTTCTTGGCGAGTGCCGCCGAAGACACTTCGAGAGCGCGGTCGGGATTGCCGCCGCCGTCAAGGTCGTGGACCATGACCGCGTCAGGAATGACGGTCTTCAGCCCGTCCATGAAGCCGTGCGAGCGCAGCACCGTGGCGGAAAGCAGCGGCAGGCCGACATTCATCACCTTGGCAACGCCGCCGAGCTTTTCCTTGGCATATTTGCCGGCCTCGACGCCGGAAAAATAGCCGGTGTCATAGTCGCAGATGGCGACCATCGTGGTCATGCCCTTGACCGGATTGCCCTCGAGCACAACCGGAATGTTGGCGGCTTTGGCCTGGCGCAGCAGCGGTACCACACCTTCTTCGTTCACCGGCGTGATGATCAGCACATCGACGCCCTTGGCGATGAAGTCTTCGGCTGCGGCGACCTGCTTGGATATGTCGAGATTGGCGTCCTGCACCTCGACCTCGATGCCGAGTTCCTTCCCGTGAGCCTTCATGCCTTTGATGACGTTCTGGTACCATTCATGGGTGGCGTAATTGGTGACGTACCCGATGCGCTTGGGCATGTTCTCGGCATCTGCAGCCGATGCGCCAATGGCCAGCACGGCCGCGGATGCAAACAGGATTGACTTGGACCAGTGCATTTTCTTCTCCCAGGTTTATCGCTTTTGTTAATCGCTGAACGGATAGTCCCGCCGTTCCGGGTCGGCACGTAACGAAGAGTTGGATTCCCCCCAGCCGAGCTCCGCCGATATCTTCTCGGCGGCTGCCCGGGTGCGTTCGAAGACGGTCTGCCGGTCGAACCGAGCCGCCTTCTGCGGTAGCAGCGGGACCGTCAGTGCGGCGATGACGGCGCCGGTGTGATCGCGCACCGGCATGGAGATGTTAGTGCAGGCTTCGACGGCCAGCGAGGCACGCATCTCGTAGCCGAGCCTGGCCACCTCGTTCAGCCGTGCCTCGATTTCGGCCCGCGTGCCCTGTCCTTCGCCGGCGGTCACGATGCGATCGACAATGCGGTCGCGCTCGGCCCGGTTCGAATGGGCGAGCAAGACCGCGCCTGAACTGGTTTCAAGGATCGGGAAATGCGACCCCAAGGCGACCGAGTAGCGCATCGGCAGCGGTGAATCGATCTGCAGCACCACCAAGGCGTTCTGCCCTTCCCGCACTACGAGGTGGCAACTCTGATCGGCATTGGCGGTCAGTTCGCGCATCACCGGCAGCGCGCATTCGACCAGCCGGTTTACCGGCGGGTGCATGTGCGCCAGTTCGAACAGCTTCAGCGACAGGCGGAAGCGGTCGGACTGCGTGCGAAAGATATAGCCGCGCTTTTCCAGCAGGAGCAGGATGCGGTAGATTTCGTGAATGGAGCGTCCGAGGCCGGCGGCGATCTCGGTCTGGGTCAGCGTTTCGGCGCTGGCCGCCATGAACTCAAGGACATCGAGCGCCTTGTCTACCGCAGGCACGCGATAGCCGTTGCGGCCGCTTTCGCTGTCGTCGAGCGTCTCGGCAATACTGGCGGCCATCACGCAATGCTCCGTTCCGGTTGCCTGGCTTCGCGGTAGAGGCGATTCACATGGTCGGCTAGTTCGGCCGCCGAAATGTCGCCGGCGATGGCGGCGGCCGCATGCGGCGCGCATTCTCGGAAGAAGCCGATGAAGCCAGGATGCGTCGGACGCAGATAGGACGAGCTGATCGTTGCAAGCGTCGAGTTGAAGAAATTGCCGCAGAGTCGGTTGACCTCGACATCCTTCCAGGCCGCCAGCGATCCCGGCTGTCCGCCCGACTTCACATAGTCGCCGCGCTGGTACTCGGGCGAGCACAGGAACACCGCGTAGTCGATCGCGGCCTGCTTGTGTTTCGACTGGGCACTGACGCCGATACCGGCACCGCCGAGCAAGGCTCCGGCGGAATGCGGCGTCGGCACGTCGGCAAAGCGCAGACATGGCCTGTCGGTCCTGGAGGCATAGTTCACATAGCCGAACGCGAAAGGCACATAGACCACGTCGTCATGCGCGATCATGTGGTCATAGCAGCGTATCGGGTTCCATTTTGCTGAGTTCGGATGCGACAGCGCCGCGAGCTCTCGCAATTGAGTGACGGCCTGCTCGACCATCTCCCTGGCAATGAATTGCTCACCGTTCTCCTGTGGGCGGCCGAGCGTCAGAAGCATGCACATGGTATCCGTCGGGACCGAGGGCAGGCCGAGCCACTTGCCGTTCTTGCGGGCGCGCCGACCAAGCTCGACCACCTCGTCATGTGTGCGCGGCACCAGCCCGTAACGCTCCAGGAGATCCGGGCGATAGGACGCGACCTGACAAGCGGCATCGATGGGCAACGCCCATTGGCGTCCGTTCCTTGCGTAGGAACGCCAGGACGCACCGACCGAATCGCGTTCGAATAAACGAATTTGTTCTGCTGACAGATAGGCGTCGAACGGCACCATCAGCTCATCCTTCGCAATGTCGCCGATGAAGGGGTGGTCGAACACGACCAGATCGTAAGTGCCGAGCACCGGACCGAGAGTACCCTCGCCGAATTCATAGAGGCTGCGGCGGTCCCATTCGATTTCGAGGCCCGGATTGCCTGCGCAATACGGCGCCACGCTGGCGTCAAGCGGACCCCAGCAACGTCGATGATCCCACGCAAGACCGCGCAGTCTTGTCATTTCAGGCAATTCCTCCCTGGAACCGAGCATGCCCGCCCGGCCCGCATTCGTAGCAGCTATTTTCACATAGACAAGTAACTTTTACATATGCAAACTGCGGGTTGTTTCCTGACGGTCAAGCCAGCCCGAACCGCTCGACGGCGCGCATGATGCCACGCAGCTCGGCGAGGCCCTTCAGCCGCCCGATCAGCGAATAGCCGGGATTGATCCTGGTCTTGCCGATATCGTCGGCGAGCAGATGGCCGTGGTCCGGCCGCATCGGAATGCGCCAGTCGGCGCGGCCCTCGTTGCGGCGCCGGGTCTCCTCTTGCATCAGAGCGAGGATGACATGCGCCATGTCGGTGCCGCCCTCGAGATGCTCGGCTTCATAGAACGAGCCGTCATCCTCGATGGTGATGTTGCGCAGATGGACGAAATGGATGCGATCGGCGAATTCCTTGACCATGGCGACGATGTCGTTGTCGGCGCGCGTGCCGTAGGAGCCGGTGCAGAACGTCAGGCCGTTGGCCGGGCTGTCGACGGCGTTGAGGATGAAACGCGCATCCTCGGCGGTCGAAACGATGCGCGGCAGGCCATAGAGCGAGAAGGGCGGGTCGTCGGGATGGATGCACATGCGCACCCCCTCCTCTTCGGCCACCGGAATGATCTCGCGAAGGAACCAGGCAAGGTTGTCGCGCAGCTCTTTCGGTCCGATCGCGTCGTATTCCGCCAGGGCCTCGCGAAAACTGTCCCTGTCGTAGCTGCGCTCCGTCGCCGGCAGGCCGGCGATCAGGTTGCGTTCGATCTGGTCGATCTTCTCCGCGCCCAATTCCTTCAGCCGCGCTTCCGCCTCGGCGATACGGGCCGGCGTATAGCTTGCCGCGCCGTTCCTGCGCTTCAGCACGAACAAATCGTAGGCCGCGAAATCGACCGCGTCGAAACGCAGCGCATAACCCGTCGTCGGAAGCCGATAGGCCAGATCCGTGCGGGTCCAGTCGACCACAGGCATGAAATTGTAGCAGACCGTTGCAATGCCGGCCTTGGCAAGTGCGCGGATGCTGTCGCGATAGAAGCCAGCGTAGCGCTCGCGTTCCGGTGCGCCGATCTTGAAGGAATTGTGCACCGGGATGCTCTCGACAACCGACCAGGTCAGCCCTGCCGCCTCGATGATACGCTTGCGCTCCAGAATGCTCTCGAGCGGCCATGCGCGCCCGTCGTAGATATCATGCAGGGCCGTCACCACGCCTGTCGCGCCTGCCTGCTTGACATGATCGAGTGTTACCGGGTCGTTCGGTCCATACCAACGCCAGCACTGTTCCATGAAGCCTCCTCAATGTCAGGTGGGCGACATTATTGTTGGACCACAGACCTGTCAACACGCTGAATTCTTCTTGAATCAACCCGATGGCGGGATCCTTTTTCGACCTTTCGCCGGGTGCCGATTGATTTCCTATCCGTTTCAGCCTAGCCTTGGTCCAACAAATAAGAAGGAACAACGCCTTGGATCAAGAAGCGGCGGACGATGCCGGGGTTAGCAGTTCGGCCGTCGACCAGACGGTGCGGCAGATCCTCGACCTCATTCGGAACCGCGCCATGTCCGTGGGCGACGTCCTGCCCACGGAACGGGAACTTGGCGAGCTGTTCGGCGCCAGCCGCAACACGATACGCGAGGCGCTGCGCACCATCCGCACGTACGGACTGATCGATCCCAAGCCGCGTGTCGGCGCAGTGCTGGCCGACCGCCAGAATGTCGCTATCCAGAACTTTTTCGCCGCTCAGATGGATATTTCAAGGACCTCTTTTCACGACATACAGGGGTTTCGCCGCATCATCGAGTTGGGCATCGGCGACCATATCGTCCTTAATGCGAGCACCGCCGAACTCGACGCCCTGGACGAAGTCAACGGCCTGATCGAAGCCAGCAAGGATGTCCAGGAAGCCGCGCAGCGCGATTTCGATTTCCACCTGGCGCTGATGAAGCTCGCCGGCAACCGCATGCTGGTGCAGACCTATCAGTTCCTGTCGCCGGTCATCCTGCACATCATGACCGTCGGCAAATCGATCCGGCCGGTGCTGAGCGAAACACGCCAAGCCCATGGCGAGATCATTGCGGCTTTGCGGGCGCGCGACCGCATCGCCTACAGCTACCTGATGAGCCGGCATCTCGATTCCGGCCTGCGCTTCGTCCCCGACGACCTCGAAAACGCCCGCACCTCGCCGGCGCTACCGGACCCTTCCAAGGATTTGCATCATGTCTGACTTTGAGAACAAGGTTGCGCTGATCACCGGCACGACCGGCATCGCGCTCGCCACCGCGAAGCGTCTGGCGCAGGGAGGTGCTGCGATCGTCGCCTGCGGTATCGATGTGGCAGCCAATGCTGCCATGCAGGAAAGCCTCGTCCGAGCCGGAGCGAATGCGCTGGTGCAGACGGTGGACGTTTCCGTTTCCGACCAGGTTCGCGACGCGGTCGCGGCGGGCGTCAAGCGGTTTGGCGGCCTCGACGTCATCGTCAATTCCGCGGCGGTTCATCCCTACGGAACGGCGACGACGACCGACTGGGAGACCTGGAACCGGGCGATGGCGGTCAATGTCGGTTCGATCTATCTGACCGCCCATTTCGGCATCCCGGAAATGATCAAGCGTGGCGGCGGCGCCATCGTCAACGTCGCTTCGGTGCAGGGCTTCGCCTGCCAGCAGGACGTCGCCGCCTATGCCACGACCAAGGGCGCCATCCACACGCTGACGCGATCGCTGGCGCTCGACTACGCGGCGGCAGGCATCCGGGTCAATTCGGTCAGCCCAGGCTCGATCCGTACGCCGATACTCGAGAAGGCCGCACGCGGCGACAATGGCAGCGATGCCGATGTCGAAGAGGCCTACCGGCGCTTTGGCGCGGCCCATCCGCTTGGCCGTATCGGCGAGCCGGAGGAGGTGGCGGAGTTGATCGCCTTCCTGTGCTCGTCGAAGGCCGGCTTCTGCACCGGCGCGGACTACAGAATAGATGGCGGCCTGACCGCCGGCATCGGCGTGAAGTAAGGCCGTGAAGATCGGCCTTGGCCTTTACCGGGAGTCGCTGACCCCTGATAATTTCCGCTTTGCCCGCCAGGCAGGCGCCACCCACATCGTTGCCCACCTCACCAACTATTTTCGCGGCCGCGATCCTTCGCTGTCTGCCGGCAGCGATGCCGAGGGTTGGGGCGATTGCTCAATCGATGAGCTGTGGGATTACGAGGATTTCATCGGTCTGGTGAAGACCGTGCGCGACAACGGTCTCGAGATCGCCGCGATCGAAAATTTCTCGCCGCGTTTCTGGTCGGACGTGCTGCTCGGCGGTCCTGACAGGGCAAAACAGATCGAAGGCTTGAAGCGCCTTGTTCGCGATGCCGGACGTGCCGGTATTCCCTGTATCGGCTACAACTTCTCGATCGCCGGCGTCTGGGGCTGGTCGCGCGGCCCATTCGCTCGGGGCGAGGCGATGTCGGTGGGGCTCGATCTCGCTGCTATCGATCCCGATATGCCCCTCCCCGACGGCGTGGTCTGGAACATGCGCTACCGTGCCGGCCGGCCGAATGCCGAGCCGGTGAAGGTCAGCAGCGACGAGCTTTGGCAGCGGCTCGATGTCTTCCTTCGCGAGATCATACCGGTGGCCGAAGAAGCTGGCATTGTGATGGCGGCGCACCCCGACGATCCGCCGGCCGAAGCGCTGCGTGGCACCGCACGGCTCGTCAACCGGCCGCAGAAATACGACCGGCTGATGGACATCGTGGACTCGCCGTCCAATGGGCTGGAGCTCTGCCTCGGCTCGCTGCAGGAGATGCCCGGCATCGACGATATCTACGGACACGTCAGGCGCTTCGCACGCAGCAAACGCATCGGCTATGTCCACTTCCGCAACGTGCGTGGCAAGGTTCCGAACTATCACGAAACCTTCGTGGACGACGGCGATATCGATATGGCCGAAATCGTCCGTATCCTGCGCGATGAACATTATGACGGCGTGATGATCCCCGACCATACGCCGGAGATGTCCTGCGACGCGCCCTGGCACGCCGGAAAGGCCTTTGCCTTGGGCTACATGCGCGCGCTGATCCAGAACGCTGCGGCGCTGGGGCCTTCTCGGACCGCCCAAGCCAGCATGATCCGGACGAAAGCCTCATGACAAAATCGACGCGCCTCTATGATCCCAACCTGGTGAGATGAACGGCGCGTCCCCACCCTATGTGTTGAGGGCGAACTGATGGCGACCTGAGTGCCCATGGCGCGCTGGTCAACGGCTTCGCTCGCGACCCCGGACGGCGTCCGCCGCTCCGAACCGGAAACGCCGCCAAAAATACCGTCAGCACCCATCCTCAGAATCTCGACACCTATGCGAACGGGCAAGATCAAGCGGCATGAACGCCCTTTGATCGTCCCGCTCGCCGACAGCACGATCTATGAGAAGGAGACCTCCCATAGCCGAGTGAGAGATGAGCACCGGTGCACTGATCTACGGTCCCCGTGCAACTCACCTTGGCCGCTGCGGAATTACACTTGGATCTCACGCAGTTCGCCGAGCCAGCCTTCTGTTCGGCAAAGAGCGCTGGCCGCCATCCGTGAGCTCAAGCGTGCGGTCACGTCGTTCGAATAGCCCCAGGCTTTCCTCAAGCCCGATCACACGCCGCTACAAGGTCGCCGTCGGTCGACCGCTTTTCCGCTTGGCCGAAAAGCACCGACGGATAAGGCGACAATTACGAAATTGGCGACGCTGGAAGGGCCATCCGGGTGTCTCTCCAGCGAGACAGACCGTCTTATTTCGATGACTTATGGCTCGGATTTCGAACGCATACCTTCTGCCAAGAAGGAGAACCTACATGATCCAATCCGCTGATCTCAAGCGCGGGGCTTCCACATCCGAACCGCTTGCCCCCGGCCGAGCCTTACGTCTTCAAGCCTATGGCGGCCGCGAATCCCTGACAGTCGATAGCGTATCCGCGCCCGAGCCGGGTCCGGGCGAGGTCTTGGTGTCGGTCAAGGCCGCCGCGGTAAACGGCATCGACTGGAAAATCCGTGAAGGCTACCTGCGCGAGCGCTTCAAGCTGACCCTGCCCGCGACACTTGGCATCGAAATGGCCGGCGTCGTGCTTCGGACTGGCCCCGGCGTCATGGGCGTGAAGCCCGGGGATCGGGTTATGGCCGCCCTCGGTGGCGTCGGAGCCTACGCCGACCATCTCGTCATCAACGCCGAGAAGCTCGTCCTGACTCCGTCAGCTCTGTCGGACGTTGAGGCAGCGGCCATTCCCGTCGCGGCGATGACAGCCTGGCATGTCATTCAGGCCGCGGATTTCGACCTCTCCGGACGGCGGGTGCTGATCCATGGCGCAGCCGGCGGCGTGGGCGGCTTTGCCGTCCAGTTCGCCAAGGCGGCCGGAGCGACCGTCTTTGCCACGGCCTCGACCAATAGCCTGCCGCATGTCCGGGCCCTCGGCGCGGATGAGGTGATCGACTACCGGCAGCAGAACTTCGAGCTGCTTGCGCGCGACATCGATTTCGTCGTCGACCTCGTCGGCGGTGAGGTCGTGGACCGCTCCTGGGCACTCCTGTCGCCCGACGGCCTTCTCGTAAGCATCGCCGCTACGGACCTCGCCTCGCGTACGCCGCCAGGCCGCCGCGGCGTCTTCTTATCGAACAAGCCCGATACCGCGCGCCTGACCGCGATCGCCCAGCAGGTCGCCGTCGGCGCCCTGCGATCGACGATCGCCGACGTGGTGGGCTTCGATGATTTGGCTTCCGCAATCGAGCGCAATCGCACCGGCCACGCACCCGGCAAGATCGTCGCTGACTTCACCCGCTGATCACCAAGTTTTCAACTTTCAAGGAGTTTATCATGACGACGATCTGGAATCCGGTCCGCGTGGGCCAAATGAACCTGCCCCACCGCCTGGCCTTGGCGCCGATGACCCGCAGCCGAGCCGAGTTCAACGGCGTACCGGGCGAGCACGCCGCTGAATACTACGCCCAGCGCGCCTCGCTGGGCCTGCTGATAACCGAAGGTGTGCAACCCTCGGCCGATGGCCAGGGCTATTTCGCGACGCCGGGGATCCATGCGCCCGAACATGTCGCCGGCTGGCGCAAGGTCACCGATGCGGTTCACGCAAAAGGCGCGAGGATCTTCCTGCAGCTCATGCATGTCGGCCGCATGTCGCACCCGGACAACACGCCGCATCACCGTCAGCCCGTCGCCCCATCGGCCGTCGCGCCGGGTGAGCAGATGTTCACCGCGAGCGGCATGCAGCCCATCCCCAAGCCGCGCGCGCTGACGACCGAGGAAGTCGCCGCCACGGTGCAGGATTTCCGGCGGGCCGCGCGGCTGGCTATCGATGCCGGCGCCGACGGCGTCGAGATTCACGGCGCCAACGGCTATATCGTCCATCAGTTCTTTGCGCCGAACGCCAATCACCGGACCGACGCCTATGGCGGGCCGATCGCTAACCGCATTCGGTTCGCCGTCGAAGTGGCGCAGGCTGTCGCCGATGAGGTCGGCGCCGATCGCACCGCTATCCGCCTTTCGCCAGGCCTGCCATTGGGCGGGCTTGATGAAGGTCCGGAGAGTCATGCGCTCTATCGCGAACTGGTCGCCGCGCTGGCACCGCTGAAGCTGGCCTATCTCCACCTGATGTATGGCGGGGGCGACGAGCTCCTCGCCGACATCCGCCGTGCCTGGCCCACGACCCTGATGGTGCTGCGGCTTGGTCGCACGCGCGAAGCCCTGGACCAGGACATCGTCTCGGGTCAGGCAGACATGACCTCGATCGGCCGTTGGGCTTTGGCCAATCCCGACTTTGTCGAGCGTCTGCGGTTGGGCGCGCCCGTCAACGAGCCCGATCCATCCACCTTCTATGGCGGTGGCGCGGCCGGCTACACGGACTATCCGCGGCTGGCGGGCTGACGCATCGGCTGCTGTGGTTCATCGGACTGCAGCAGCCACCTACTGGCGGTCGTCGCTTGCGTTATCGGATCATGCTGACCATGCGACATGGGTGATGGCGTTGGCCGACAGTAAGGTAATTGTGGCGGCTTCAGATCCGAATGAACGCTGCCAATTCGTCGGGAGTGCCTTTGGGAAACGCTTCCCTCAGATGGTCGAGGAAGGCGGAAACGCGGGCATTCAACAGGCGCCGCGACGGGTAGAGTGTCCACAGGGCCGCATCCGGACCATCTACGTCCCCCCAATGCACCAGCGTGCCGGCGGCCAGATCATGACTCACGAGCGATACCGGCAACCGTGCCGCACCCACGCCCATGACGACCGCATCGCGAACCATGATGAGCGACGACAGGCTGAGCACCGGGGTGAACGCGATCGTCGTCGGCCCCGTGTCCGGTTTGATATTCCACACCGAGAGTCCTCTGTCCGAGCTCCGCACGACAGCCGGAGCGGCGTCTCCGTCTTGCGGTCTCGCCACTTGCGGGCTCGCCACGATCACAAGCCGATCACGCATGAAGACCCGTCCCACCAGGCTTTCATCGGAACGCGGATTGACGCGAATGGCAAGGTCATACCCTTCTTCGACCATGTCGACTGCGCGGTCTTCGGTCGTGACTTCGAGGATAACGTCGGGATATTTGAGCGAGAAGCCTGCCGCCAGCTTACCCATCGCAAGTTGAGAGAAGAGCAACGGTGCACTGATCCGCAAATTTCCACGCGGTTCCCGGTCTCCCGACGCAATCGCTGCGGCCGTCTCCTCCACTTCCGTCAGCAAGCGACTGGTTCGCTCATGCAGGTCCTTTCCCTCCTGCGTGAGCTTAAGGGCACGCGCTCCGCGCTCGAACAAGCGTAGGCCCAGGCTATTCTCCAGTTCCGCGGCGCGCCGCGAGAGCGTCGCCTTGGGGCGCCCTGTGGCGCGCGCGGCTCGCCCGAATCCACCATGACGTGCAACCAGATTGAAGTCAGCTAGGGCGAGCAGGTCCATGTGTTCCACCAGTGAGACAGGGTGTCTACAAATGGCAGCTTCCGGTGCGTTTGTGGACTCCTAAATAAGCGCTAACGATTTGAGACAACCAGGAGTGACGCACATGACTATCCTCGTTACCGGCGCAACCGGAACCGTCGGCCGCAATGTCGTCGAGCAACTCGTCAAGCGCGGCGCTAATGTGCGCGCGCTCGTCCGCGATCCCTCGAAGGCCAATTTGCCAGCCGCCGTTGCCCTCGCCGAAGGCGACCTGCTTGACGTCGATACGCTGCGCACGGCCTTCTCGGGCGTTTCCACCCTGTTCTTGCTCAACGCCGTGGTGCCCGACGAGTTTACCCAGGCGCTGATCGCCCTCAATCTGGCCCGTGAGGCCGGGATCGAGCGGATCGTCTATCTGTCCGTGCTTCACAGCGACATCTACGTGAACGTGCCGCATTTCGCCGGTAAGTTCAGTGTCGAACGCATGCTGGAGCAGCTGGGCTTCAACGCCACCATCCTGCGGCCCGCATACTTCATCAACAACGATTATTCGGTGAAGGACGTGGTGCTCGGTCACGGTGTCTATCCAATGCCGATCGGTGACAAAGGCATCGCGATGGTCGACGCGCGCGATCTCGGCGAGATCGCAGCCATCGAGCTCGTTCGCCGTGCGCAGGCAAGTGAGCCGCTTCCTCTCGAGCGGATCAATGTCGTTGGTCCCGACACGCTGACCGGCACCGATGTCGCCGCCATCTGGTCGGAAGCTCTCGGGCGGACGATCCACTACGGCGGCAAAGACACCGCTGCGTTCGAGCAAAACCTCCGAAATTACGCACCGAGCTGGATGGCGCTCGACATGCGTCTCATGGCCGAGCGCTTCCTTGTGGTTGGTATGGTTCCTGAGGCAGGGGATGTTGATCGCCTGACCGGCATGCTGGGTCGCCCGCTGCGCTCCTATCGCGACTTCGCAGCCGAGATCGCTGCGTCGGCCTGATGAGTGTGCGCCGCGGCGGGCGGCGAGCCGTCCCGCCCCATCGCTCTGCCGCCAGCATGCCGCCCTCGCGCCGGTCACGATACGGCCCGCCATTCGCGGATTGAACGACACCGCATAAAGCGATCGCAGCTCGGCTTCCGACCGGATTACGGCAAGCGTCGCAGGCGACCTGCCTGGCGTCAGTCACGCGATACGGACAGCCCCGAGAGAAGCGGAGCGTGGGCGGCGAGCCTGCGGGATACGAACTCGGTGAAGAGCCGCACGCGCTTCGTCTTGCGTGTCTCCCCCTGCGTGAGAAGCCAGAGCGTCCCATGCATGGGCAGGTCGGTGCCCGGCACCCTCACCAGCAGGGGGTCGGCATCTCCGACGAAGCACGGCAGTTTCGTCATCCCGATCCCTTGCCTTACAGCAACGATCTGCGTCTCGGCGTCCGGGCTCCTGAACGGAACTTCCGTGGTGTGAACTTCTCCCGCGCGCGCCCAGTCCGGAATTCCATGATTGTCTATGACGATCCACCGGATGGGATCAGGCGCACCAGCACGCCACGCGGCCAGTCGATCGCGGGACATGTAGACGCCGCTGAACAGCTCCGGTCCCTTCAGGCCGTGGAGATTGAGCGGCAAGGTCTTGCGGTTGGCGACAATGCGGATCGCGACGTCGGCCTCTCGGTTGGTCAGATTCGCCACCTCGCCGGTCGACGAGATTTCCATCTCGATGTCCGGGTGCAGACGCGCGAAGTCGGCGAGATCCGGCATGAGCAGGTGTGTGGCGAGGAACGGTGGAAGCGTCACCCGCAAAAGCCCGCGCGCGCTCTGGTCGCGACCGAAGACGCGCGTCTCCAGCAAATGCGACGACGCCTCCATCTGGTGCGCGAGATCGAGGACCTCCTCGCCCGCAGCCGTCAGGCGGTAGCCCGAAGGCAGCTTCTCGAACATCTGCGCGCCCAGCCGCTCCTCCAGTTGGGCAATGCGCCGCAGCACGGTCGAGTGATTGACCCCGAGGCGCTCGCCAGCAGCCCGCACCGAGCCTGCGCGCGCGACGGCTAGAAAGTAGCGAACGTCATCCCAGTCGATCATGGTGTAATTCCGCACCGCGCGGTGCGCCTTCCAAAGCCAGTGTCTAACACATCGAACAGCAGTTCGGGCATCCTCATAGCCTATGTCGACGAGTGCGCTCCAATTTTGAACGGCGGACACCGATCGTCGCGGCTGGCGTCAGTCGTCCAGCCGGATCGATTTCGCACCACCGATGTGCGCGCTTCCGCACTCAACAACTGACGCCGGCAGACCCATTTCGAGGTCCTCGGAGGCAGATGCTGTCCCGACACCACGAAAGGAGAAGTCATGGGAAAGCTTGAGGATAAGGTTGCAGTCATCACGGGCGGCGCTACCGGCATCGGACTCGCCGCAGCGAAGCGCTTCATCGAAGAGGGCGCCTTCGTCTTCATCTTCGGTCGCCGGCAGGAAGCGCTCGACGCCGCTGTGGCGGACCTTGGGCCCAATGCCCGGGCGGTGAAGGGCTCGGTCTCCGATGAGGCCGACCTCGACCGGCTCTACGCGGCGGTCAAGGCCGAGCGCGGATCGCTCGACATCGTCTTCGCCAATGCCGGGGCGGGAAGCCCGCTTGCGCTCGGCAAGATCACCTCCGAGCACATTGACGAAACCTTCGACACCAATGTGAAGGGTACGATCTTCACGGTCCAGAAGGCGCTGCCGCTGATGGGCCCGGGCGGTTCGATCATCCTGACCGGATCGAGCGCCGGCACCACGGGCGCCCCGGCATTCACCGCCTACAGTGCGAGCAAGGCGGCAGTGCGCAACCTCGCGCGGACCTGGGCGGAAGACCTGAAGGGCACCGGCATTCGGGTAAACGTGCTGTCGCCCGGGGCGACGGCAACCGAACTCGCTAAGGAAGCGCTAGGCGAGGAGGGCCAGAAGGTCTTCGCCTCGATGACTCCGCTACAGCGCATGGCCGATCCGGCGGAGATCGGAGCGGTGGCCGCCTTTCTCGCGTCGTCGGACAGCAGCTTCATGACCGCCAGCGAAGTCGCCGTCGACGGCGGCCTGGCGCAACTCTGACGCACTGCGCCCGTCCAGGCGCTCCATTCGACCGTTCGGAGCGTCGTACGGCGTGATAAACCCAAGGAGAATAAATATGAGCTACGCAATTATCGGCTTCGGCAATATCGGCCAGGCTCTGGCCAGGGCGTTTGCCCGTAAAAACATAGACGTGACCGTCGCGAGCCGCCGGCCGCCCGAGGCGTTGGCGCCGCAGGTTCGGGCGATTGGACCCACGG
This sequence comes from Mesorhizobium sp. M0276, assembly GCF_040321755.1. Classification (NCBI taxonomy): domain Bacteria; kingdom Pseudomonadati; phylum Pseudomonadota; class Alphaproteobacteria; order Hyphomicrobiales; family Phyllobacteriaceae; genus Mesorhizobium; species Mesorhizobium sp. M0276. Next base: position 149,616 of record NZ_JAMYSC010000003.1, read on the forward strand.
TCGTCGCCAAGTCGCTGCGGGAAGCACTTGAGGCCGACACAATCATCTTGGCGGTCCCTTTCGGGGAGCATCGCGAGGTTGCGAAAGCCCTGCCGAACTGGAAAGGCAAGACGGTCATCGACGCAATGAACGCGTTTCCTGTCCCTGAAGAGCTGGACGGCCTCCCGTCCTCCGCATTTGTCGCGAAGGCGTTCACCGGCGCCAAGCTCGTGAAAGGTTTCAATCACCTCGTTGCGGCCACTCTGGCTGCCGATCCGATCGTCGAGGGCGGGCACCGGGTGGTCTTTCTGTCGAGCGACGACGAGGACGCGATCGCTCCCGTAGCGGCCTTGGCCAAACAACTCGGGTTCGCACCCATCAAGCTGGGAAAGCTCAACGAGGGTGGCGCGCTGGTACACGCACGCGGCCGCTCTTGGGGCCAGCTCATCTTCCAGGATTTGTTCAAGAAGGAGCAGTAGTCGATCTAAGACCGTGTGATTTGGCCCGAGAATTGGTCGCGCGCGCGAACTTCTTCGAGCAGCGCGCGACCCAGCTTTACCGGATCCGAGCACACGGAATAAGGACGAAGAGACACGCGATCTATGGGCACGTTGCAGTCAGCCCGGTCGGGTGCCCTCCCTGGCGAACGCCTCGATTAGCGGCGCATACCCGTCGAGATCCGGCTGGCTTTCAAAGCTGTGAACCGCGTTCGTCACTGCCCAGGGTAGCTTCTCGGCGGTGAAAACCTGGACAAACGGCCGATACCAGCCGTGATCGTCGAGCATCGTCGCACGGACGTTGACGAGCCAATCGAGGCCATGCGGGCGCGTGCACACCCAGTTCTTGCAGTGTGGGCAATAGAGCTGCTGGTGGATGCCGTGAAGACCACCACGCGTGAGTTCGCCTTGCGTGATCGTGAAGCCTTCGCTCGGCATTGCAAAACTCAAAGAGTACGCGCTCGCCGTCAGCCTTTGGCAGCCGGTGCAATGACACGCCATGGTCAACAGAGGCGGCTTGGTTATGCGAAAGCGAATCTGACCGCACATGCATCCACCATCCCAGGGTAGCTTCCAGCCTTTCATCGTTGTTCCTTCCAACTCTTGGTCCAAGGCGGCCCGCCGTTTCCCTGTATTTATACGTCACAGAACGACGACCCCATCGCGGTTGTTACGCCGCCCGGCGCCGACCTAAATACGACCGGGAATCCGTTGCGAGAAAAATTCAGTCACCCAGCGCACGCGTGCCGGAACAAGGCGGCGCTTTGGCCAGACAAGATTTATATCCCTGACATCGACTAGAAATTCTTCGAAAAGCGAAATCACGTCCGGATGCTGCAGGTCATCGGCAAGAGAGACTTTGGCGAACATACCGATTCCCATGCCCGCCAGCACAGCAGACCGGATCGTTTCGACACTATTCGATGAAAGATTCCCACGAACCGGCACGCTGAATTCGCCGTCTGGTCCGCAAAACGGCCAATTGGTGGACTCTATAAGCCCATTATAAAGCAAGCAGTTGTGGTTCACGAGTTCGGCAGGGGTCCCGGGCACCCCTCGTTCCTTGAAGTATCGACGGGATCCAACGCACACCAATGGGGTACGAGCTACGCGCGTGACGACCGCGTCTGGTTCGTCGACTGGCCCCACCCTGATCGCCAGATCAATCCGGTCTTCCACCATGTCTCGCATCGAATCCGACAGGATGAGATCCAGCTGAAGGCCGGGGTTGAGCGAGAGAAGGTCGGGGATAAGGGGCAGGATGTGAAGGCGACCAAAGGTGGCGGAAACGGCGATCCTGATTGGGCCGGAAACGTTGAGCGTGCTGCTTGTCAGTTCGCTGTCGGCGTCATCCAACTCCCCGACAAGGAGCTTGGTCCGGTCATAATAGCGTTGCCCTTGGTCCGTGAGGCTCACATTTCGCGTGCTTCTATTGAACAGCAACACCCCCAGCCGCTTCTCCAGCGCGCCGACGGCCTTGCTGACGGCCGGTTGTGAGTCGCCGGTTCTCCGGGCGGCAGCTGTGAACCCGCCTGCTTCAACGACCGCGATAAACGCACTTAATTCCTGAAAGCGGTCCACGTCATTCCTCAGAAGAATGAATATTATGTATTCTTAGCCAATTATGCGGCATCTGAACATTGTCTATATCTCGCACACCACGAGCTAGAGGTGACAAGTCATGAATATCGACTTCCAAGGTCGCAAGGCCATTGTAACGGGCTCCACGGTGGGCATCGGTCGCGCAATTGCCGAGGGACTGGTGCGCGCGGGCGCTTCGGTTGTGATCAACGGCCGCGGCCAGGAGCGCGTCGCCACGGCGGTCCGTGAGATTCGTGAGCTTTTCCCGGGTTGCGATGTGACGGGCGTTGCCGCTGACCTGGAGACTGCCGAGGGGGCCAACGCCTTGTTCGCGCAGGCGCCGGATGCGGATATCCTGGTCAACAATGTGGGTACAGCGCGTCCGAAGACGTTCTTCGAGCTTGCTGACGACGACTGGCTGAGCCTCTTCCAACTCAACGTCATGAGCGGCGTCCGCTCCGCGCGCCACTATGTGCCGAAGATGATAGCGCGTGGCTGGGGACGCGTCGTGTTCATCAGCAGCGAGTCCGCCCTCAACGTCCCAAAAGAGATGATCGACTACGCCATGACCAAAACGGCGCAACTCGCCATCTCCAGGGGGCTCGCGGAAGCGGTTGCCGGGACGGGCGTGACGGTCAACGCGGTCCTCCCTGGTCCAACGAGGTCCGAAATCCTGTCCAATATGATGAACGAGTTGGCGCAGTCGCAAGGCATCACGCAAGATGAGGCGGAGCAGATGTTCTTGAAGACAATGCGTCCGACGACGCTGATCAATCGCCTTGCGACGACCGAAGAAGTCGCAAACATGGTCGTTTATGTCTGCTCAGAGCAGGCGTCAGCGACCAGTGGCGCCGGGTTGAGGGTCGATGGCGGTGTCGTTCGGTCAATCGTCTGAGGGCGCTGTCGGTTACGCCATGGCCAAGGCTAAGCGTGGATGAGTGTCCTCGGATCTTCGTCTAACCTTATCAGTCACAAGTCGCCCGCCGCACACGTAGGATTGATGCTCTACTCGCGAATCTCTGGCCGTCGAGCCGGGCTGCCGGCGGTCACTCCCTCTTCTCCAAGCCATGGGGTTGGCTCACTTCTCGGCGCAGGTGTTCAGTATCGGCGTCATCACCTTCACATGCTCGTCGATCCGCTCGAGCACCTTTGCCGGGATCACGTCGCGCTCAGGTAGACGCAACCAGTGCTCGTTGACGAGTTCGACGGTCTCGACCACTGCCTTCAGGACTGCCGGCTCCGGAAGCCTTGCACGGTTCGCAAATGCCTTCCATCGCGGTGCTGCTAGCGCCTTGAACGAGCGCTCCCCTCCAAGCGAAAGCGCCATGGCGTCGGCGGGAATATATGGCACGGTGGACAGGACGTCGTAGATTGGTGCAAGCGCCGGCTCGTCACCGTTTCTGAGATAGATCAACGACCAGTTCTTCAGGTGCATGTCGCCATTGCCGGTGATGACGGTCAGTGCCAGGCGGCGGACGAATTCGAGAGCCGCCGTAGGCGAGACGGCCGCGCCAAGGGCCGAGGCTATGTCGTGATAAGCGGCGCCCTCATATTTATGCGAGGGATAGACGCCGAAGACCTGAGCGAAATCCTCGATGTGAATCCTCTCGCCCTCAGCGCCGCGATCGAAGCGTTTGACGAGAAGGACCTTGCCCTCTGACAGTGTGTTGAATTCTTCGGGAATATCCTCGAAATCGGACTTCTCGACAAGTTCGCGTTCAGGCACCTCCATGCCGATCGCGGCGGCCAACGCGAGGTTGGCGAATTCATTTTCGGAAATGCCTGGAAACGCCGTCGAAGGGAACTTGGCGATGTATCGGCCTTGCTCGTCGTCCATCGGCAAGGTCAGGCCGCTGCCTTTTCCAGTGTTCTTCATGACCGACAGCTTCATCTGCACGCCGGCAAGTGAGAACCGAGCCTTGGGCTTATCTTTTGAAGCATCCTGCGGGACCGCTATCGAGCCATCACTAGGCAATGCCTGCACGGCCCCTGGCAGATCGGTGCCGAGTGCTGCAAGCAGATCGAAATCATTGCCTGGCCGCACATTGCCTTCGTGGTGCTTTTCCATCGCCTCGCGTAGCTTCTTCTCCGGTAGGAGGTTCGCGAAAAAAGCCGGCAAGGCGCCGGCCAGAGGCTTCGGATTTTTCCGCAATCCTCCCATCGCTGCCCGGAACGACAGGCTGAGAACCGGCAAGCCGCCCGTCGCGCGGTAGGCCTCATCGAAGTTGAACGCATTGAAATCGCCCGGCGTCCTGACGAGTGTGCCGACCTTCAGGGTGTCCAGGAGCACGTCCAGCGACGGGATCGTCTTAGGTGCGTGAAAGACTGGAGCCATGATCGTCATCGTCAGATTGAGGAACAAAGGCGGGCAGGTCGTCATCATCATGCGGGCGCAACAGAGCCTGGACAGCCGGCACCATGACTTGCGGAACCAGCATCATTTCCAGACCGAGCGCGCGAGCGACATTCATGAGCGTCGTCGCACGCGCCGCTGCGGCTCCCTTTTCGATATCGCGATAGCGGGGACGGGATATGCCCGCCAAATCAGCGACCTGCTCCTGTGTCATGGTTGCGGCGAGCCTCGCATGTCTGAGAACCCTCCCGATTTCACGTAGAATTTCCGATTCAGAGGTCATAATTGAAATGATGCCTATACGATCCACAACCATGTGTAATGATCTGCAAAGATATCTCATTCAGTAAACATGTCAACCTTTTATGATCCGTTAACATATCATCTTTAGGAGCTATGGTGCGCAAAGAGATCAATTCCTCACTCGGGACCTGCCTTTGGCTCTCGGTTGATATCGACCTCCGCGCGACCTCACTGGCGACGAGATCGATGCGGCGATCATCGAACGAACCAGTTCATCATCAGCATCGCGGCCTTCAGCACGAAGCTCTCGGCATCACGTGAAACTGCAGCGAAGCGAGTCAGGACCAGTTCGAAGCTCTGGCCGCCTCCCAACAACAACGAGGTCAAATATGATCAAGAAGCTTGATCGAATCGCGTTCTGACGACGTGTCAACAGTCAACGCCGGTCTTGACGAGACGCGAGAACAAAGCGAAAACATCCAGGATGGGTTTGGACAGGTGGCGATCGCCTATGCAAATTGCGAATGACTCGGCGGATCTGTTTCGTCACGTGAGCGCCGAGAAGGCTGCATTCTACCGCTGCATCATGGACGTCTTCGCGGCGGCCAAGCGGCAATACCGCCTGCAGTTGAGGCCCGACGAAGTGCTTGCCGAAGCCCGATGGTCGGCCGGGCCGCCGCGCATCGAGGAAGTGAATACGGCGCTTACCCAGCTTGCAGAATGGGGCAATCTCGAATCACATCCGGATACCGCACGGGTTTCCAGCCTCAGCGACTTTTACCGCGCACGCTTTCTCTACCGGCTCTCGCAGGGCGGCGAGGCGGTGGAATCTGCGTTGGCGGTCTTCGTGCAGACCTTGCAACGTCGCGCCGAACTGCAAACCGTGGCGCTCGAAGATATAGCGAGCCGGCTGCAGGCGCTTCAGGCATTGGCCGGCGCGGTCGAACCCGACGTGGCCAAGATCCACGAAACGCTGCGGGATCTGGTGCGTGTATTCGAAGGCTTGGCCGAGAACGCGCAGGCGTTCATGGCCGGCGTCGCTCGCAGCATCGAGCTGCAGCAAGCCGAGGCGGTGGCGGTTGCAAACTACAAAAAGCGGCTGATCGACTATCTGGAACGTTTCATGGGCGACTTGGTGCGCCGTTCCGACACCATCGCGCGCCTCATCCTGGCTTTGGAACCGGGCGTCGATGCCCTGCTTGGGCAGGTGGCCGAGCGCGAATCGCGCGACGCGGCTCCCGGCGGCGCGCAGGATCAGGCCGAGTCGCGGAACGGCTACCTGCGAGCCTGGCGAGAACGCTGGAAGGGTCTGCGCGGCTGGTTCCTCAGCACCGGCCACGAGCCGCCGCAAGCCGAACTGTTGAGGGCACGGGCGCGGTCCGCCATCCCGCAGCTTCTCGCTGCGATCGCTGCGCTCAACGAGCGGCGCAGCGGCCGCAGCGATCGCTCGGCGGACTTTCGCCTGCTCGCCGGCTGGTTCGCCGCTTGCTCCGACAATAGCGAGGCACACCGGCTTGCGCGAGCCGCCTTCGCTCTTAATCCGGCGCGGCATTTCTCGCTCAACGCCGACGCGGACGCCGAACTGCCGGCCAGCACCTCCTGGGCCGACGCCGCACCGCTCAGGATTCACCCGCGTCTGCGCGAATATGGCGAAGCCACCCCGCGCGGACCGCTGCCGCGCGTGCGCGACCGCGCCGAGGAGCGTGCACTCCTATCGCTCCAGCTCGCAGAGGAATCGCTCCAGGTGGAAGCGGCGCGCAAGCGCCTCGCCACCAGCCGCCCCGCGCGGCTTTCGGATCTAGGAGAGCTCAACATGCATGCCTTCGGCCTGTTCCTGGGCCTGCTCGGGGAGGCGCTGAGTGAACAGGCCGGGCCGGAGACGCCGGTGGAGCGGCGGACGGGCGACGGCTTGTTGCACATCCACCTGAAGCCGCTCGCCCCCGACAGCCGCGCCACGATCGAAACGCCGCGTGGCATCTTTGCCGGGCGCGACCATCTGATCACCATTACACCCTTGCAGGACGGTCGATGAAAGCGGCGAACGGCTCCAACGACAGTCACGGCATCGGCCTGCTGCAGCAGCGCTTCCAGCGCGAGGAGTTTCGCTCCTGCGTGCGCGCCCTTCTGATGACGCCGCTCATGGGTCCGGCGCACGAAGATTTCGCTGGCGTACGCCGCCAGGCCGAAGCATTGCGCGAATGGTTTTCGCGCGAGGCGGGCTGGATACTGCAGGTCGAGCGCGAGGGTGCGCGCCTCTACAAGCGGCCCGGAGATCTCGCCGATGCCATGCGCGGCCTTCCCGGCTACGATCGGCGCCGCTACGTTCTGCTTTGCCTCGCCTGCGCGGTGCTCGAACGCGCCGACCCGCAGATCACCTTGCGCCTGCTGGGAGAGAGGCTGCTGGAACTCGCCGCCGAGCCGGCGCTCGACTTCACCTTCACGCTTGAGGCACAACACGAGCGGCGCGAACTCGTGTCGGTGTGCCGCACCTTGCTGGGCCTCGGGGTGCTGCACCGCGTCGCCGGCGACGAAGAAACATTCGTGCGTGCCGGAGGCGATCAGGCAGATGCGCTCTACGACGTGCAGCGCCGCATGCTCGCCGGCATGCTGGCGGCGGTACGCGGCCCGTCCACCTGGACGCCGGAAGAAGCGCCGGTGACGCTCGAAGCGCGGTTGCGCGCCATGGTCGACGAACATGTCGCGGACAGCGAGGAAGGCCGGCGCACCGCACTGCGCCACCAGCTCGCACGCCGGCTTCTCGACGATCCGGTCGTCTATGTCGAGACATTGGACCCGGAAGCCCGCGCCTACTTCTTCAACCAGCGCGGAGCCATGGCCGCCCGCCTGTGCGATGCAGCCGGCCTGGTGGCGGAGCAGCGCGCCGAAGGTGTGGCGCTGGTCGACGAAGCCGGCCTGCTGACCGATGTGGCGATGCCGGCCGAAGGCACCGACGCCCATGTGACGCTGCTCGTCGCCGAGCATCTGGCCGCGGGCCAAAGGCAGCGGCGAAAGGATGGCGCCTACACGACGCAGGCTCCCGTCCTGCGAGAGCACGACATTGCCGACTTCCTGCATGAGGCTAAAGGCAAGTACGGACGCTACTGGCGCAAATCGGCACGCGAGCCCGGCGCCGAACGCGAGCTTGCGGCAATCGCTATCGATCGGTTGGAAAAGCTGCAACTGGTGGTACGAAAAGGCGGCGCCGTGCACCCGCTGCCGGCGCTCACCCGCTTTGCGCTGGGCGAGGCCGAAATTCGCGAAACCCGCGATGCGCCAGCCCAGGCCACCGGCTCTCTGTTCGGACCGACATGAACGACCGCTTGAACCTGCTCATTTCGCCATTGGGAAAGCCCGCGTTGCCTACACCGACGCGGCAACGCTGGCAGCCTCTGCGGCTGGGTCTGGTCGAGCTCTATCACTATGACAGCGAGGAATTCTGGTTCCGCGACGGCCATCTGCTGCTGCGCGGCAATAACGGCACTGGCAAGTCCAAGGTGCTGTCGCTGACGCTGCCGTTCCTGCTCGACGCGCAGCTCAAACCCTCACGCATCGAGCCCGATGGCGACGCCGGCAAGAGGATGGCCTGGAACCTGCTGATGAACAGCCACGACCGGCGCAACGGCTATGCGTGGATCGAGTTCGGTCGCGTCGCCGAAGACGGCACACCGCATTACCTTTCGCTCGGCGTCGGCCTCTCGGCAACGGCCGCCCGCTCCCAGGTCGACAGTTGGTTCTTCCTGCTGGAAGACGCCGACGGCGCGCCGCGCATTAACCAGGATCTGTGGCTGACGAGCGAGCATCGGATCGTGCTCACCAAGGAGCGCCTGCGCGATGCACTTGAAGGCCGCGGCCAAGTGTTCGACACCGCCGCCAGCTATCGCCGCGCGGTCGACGAGCGCCTGTTCCATCTGGGCGCCAAGCGCTACGACGCGCTGATGGATACGCTGATCCAGCTTCGCCAGCCGCAGCTTTCCAGGAAACCAGACGAAGCCGCGCTGTCGAACGCGCTGACCGAGGCCCTGCCGCCGCTGGCGCCCGAACTGCTCGGCGACGTCGCCGAGGCGCTCGGGCAACTCGAGGAAGACCGCCGTCAGCTCGACGAATATCAGGCGCTGGCCAAGGCGGTCGGCCGCTTCGAGGAGCGTTATCGCGTCTATGCCGGTACGCAGACCCGCAGGCAGGCGCGTCTGCTGCGCCAGGCCCAGACGGAGTTCGACAATGCCAGCCGGGCGCGCGGCGAAGCCCAAGCCCGGTTCGACGAAGCGCAAACGCGGGAGGCGCTCGCCCAGACGGCCCATGACGATTCGGAAATCACCCTGGCGCGCGGGCGGGCGCGGCTCGACGCCTTGCGCTCCGATCCGACGATGCAGGACGCCAATCGTCTCGAAAGCGCCGAGAAGGAGATGGCGGCACGCCGGCAGGCGATGCAGAAAGCCGCGGCGGCGGTCGAGCAGGCAGGCCGGCGGCTGGGACTCAGCGCCGAAGAAACCAGCCGCACCGGTCGGCGCGCCGAACAGGCGGAGCGCGCCTTGGCCGAGCTGCGCCGGCAAAGTGCCGTTCACGCCGACGCGGCAGGCATCGCCGGCCAGCACACCGCAAGCCCGCTTGCCACATTGGAGGCTTCCGCGCTGGTCGAGTTGACGCAGCATGCTTTCGACAGAGCCTGCGACGAGCTTCGCAGCCTTGTTGCCGGCCGGCGTGAGCAGATCGCCCTTCTGCGTCGCCGTCACGGCGAAGTCGCGCAAGCCGAGGCCACCTATATGCGGCGTCGCGAAACCCAGGACGAGCGACAGGTCGAAGCCGAAGAGGCTGCTGAACGTCGCACGCAGGCCGATGCGGAGGTCGAACGTCAAGGCCGGGACCTGATGGAAAGCTGGGATCGCTATTTCATCGGCCTGAAGCAACTGCGAGTCGATCCAGACGCCAAATTCGCGGCCCTGACGACCCTGGCGGAATGGGCCGCGACGCCGCAAGGTGACAATCCCGCCCGGCACCTGCTGCAATCGGCGCATGAAGCGACAAGCTTCGCGCTGACGCAACGTCGCGCGGCGCTCGACGGCCAACGGCAGACGCTGGAGGCGGAACGCGGGAGCCTCGACGACGAACGCCAACGCCTGGAAGCCGGCGACGACATGGCGCCGCCCCTGCCCTATACGCGCGACGCCTCCGTTCGGGGCGCGCGTCAGGGCGCGCCGTTCTGGCAAGTGTTGGATTTTCGCGACACGGTGGCTGCGCCGCAACGCGCCGGCCTCGAAGCCGGCCTCGAAGCCGCCGGCCTGCTCGACGCGTGGATCTCGCCGGACGGCCACCTTCAGTCCGGCGATGATGGCGCGCCGCTATACGACACGCAGGTGCTGGAACGGCGAAAGTCTTCTCCATCGCTTGCCGACTTTCTGGATGTCACCGTGCCGGCCGGCAGTACGGTACCGGCCGATGTCGTCGAGCGCGTGCTGTCCAGCATCGCCTGCGCGGATAACGACCCTGTCGATACCGAGGCCTGGATCGCCGCTGACGGCCGATATCGTCTCGGCGCCCTGACCGGCGCCTGGGGCAAGCCGGCGGCGGTCTATATCGGACACGCAGCCCGCGACGCGGCCCGCACGCGGCGGCTGGCCGAGATTGCCGAGCGCCTGACGCAGCTTTCCGACGAATTGGCAGCGGTGCAGGCCACGGCCGGGCAGATCGTGCTGGACCGCGAGCAGACCGACGAAGAATGGCGCAAGGCGCCCGCCGACGAGGTGCTGCGCAGCGCTCACTTGGCCGCCGCTGCCGGCACCCGCGCCGCGCGCCTCGCCAGTGAAAGGCTTGCCGAAGCGGATATGCGATTCCGCGAGGCCCAACAGGCACTCAAGGCCGTGCGCGAACAGCTCGCGGCGGATGCCGCTGACCTGCGCCTGCCCGGATCGCCCAAGGCGCTGCCCGCCGTCGAAACGGAGGTGGATCATTATCGCGACACGCAGGTCCGGCTCGAGCAAGCCGCCCACGAGCTGCGCCTGGCGCTGCCCGAATGGCAACGGCAATTTGCCCGGGAGAACGAAGCGCGGGACGATCTCCAGCAGCGCGAGCAGGAGTCCGCGGCGGCCCGCGTGGAAGCCGAGGAGGCCCTTGCCCGGCTCGAAGTGCTGCGTGACATGGTCGGCGCCAAGGTCGAGGAGTTGCAGCGGCAGCTCGCCGAAGCACGTGTCGCGGTCGAAGTCGGAGAGGTTGCGCTGAAGCTGGCCGGTGACGCCCTGCGCAAGGCGGGCGAGACGCGGGCGGTGGCGAACCAGCAGGCCGAGACCGCGACCAGCGTCTTGCACGAGCGCGGCGAGGCGCGCGCCCGGGCGATCTCCAAATTGCAGCAGTTTGCCGGCACCGGCCTGCTGTCGGCAGCACTGCCGCGTGTCGAACTGCCGGACATGGGGGCCCAGTGGACGATCGATCCGGCGCTGACCTTGGCCAGGCGGACGGAACAGGAACTGTCGACCCTCAAGGATGACGACGAGGCATGGGCGCGCGTTCAGCGGCAGATCGCCGAGGAATTTACCGAACTGCAGCGCACGCTCGGCGCGCTGGGCCACCAGGCCCGGGCCAACCCCAGCGACTGGGGTTTCAGCGTCGACATCATCTACCAGAATCGGAGCGAACGGCCGGACCGACTCGCCGGCCGACTCGCCGAAGAGATCGCCCAGCGCAGCGAATTGCTGACCGCCAACGAGCGGACCGTTCTTGAGAACCATTTGCAAGCCGAGATCGCCGCTGAAATCCAGCGTCTGCTGCAAGCCGCCGAACGGCAAGTCGATGCCATCAACAGAGAGCTGCACAAGCGCCCCACCTCGACCGGCGTGCGCTATCGCCTGCTGTGGCAGCCGCTGGCCGAGGAGGAAGGTGCGCCGGTGGGCCTCGACGTGGCGCGCAAGCGCCTGCTCAACACCAGCTCGGATCTCTGGTCGGCGGAGGACCGGCGAGTCGTCGGCGCCATGCTGCAGCAGCGCATCTCGGCTGAGCGGGAGCGTGCCGATTCCAGCAGCGGAAAGGACAGCGGCACCCTGCTCGACCAACTTGCCCGCGCGCTGGACTATCGCCACTGGCACCGTTTTCGCGTCGAACGCTGGCAGGAGGGGCATTGGCGCAAGCTTTCCGGACCCGCCTCGAGCGGCGAGCGGGCGCTCGGCCTGACGGTGCCGCTGTTCGCTGCGGTCGCCAGCTTCTACAACCAAGGCAGCTTTGTCCTGGCGCCGCGGCTGATGCTGCTAGACGAAGCCTTTGCCGGCATCGACGACACGGCGCGCGCGCACTGCATGGGGCTGATCCGCGAGTTCGATCTGGACTTCGTCATCACCAGCGAGCGCGAGTGGGCGTGCTATGCCGAACTGCCGGGCGTCGCCATCTGCCAATTGCAGCGGCGCGAAGGCATCGATGCCGTGTTCGTGTCGCGATGGACCTGGGACGGCCGGGAGAAGACATCCGAGGCCGATCCCGATCGCCGATTTGCGCCGACATGAACGACCAGATCGACCCGCGATTGCAACGCCTGCTCGGCGGAGAGCATCTCGCCCCGCTGCGCAAGCGGCTGCGCCAGCGTTTCGAGCGCGCGCCGCTCGACGAGGCCGTAGAATACATTCGCGTCGGCGAGCTCAGCGCGGAGGAACATGCAGCACTGGCCTCGCTGCTCGGGCGCCCGCAGCGCCGTTCCAGGTCCTTGCGGATCGACGTTCGCCGCATCGACGGCGACCTGCGGCGTGCCGGACTCGCCCCTTCCCTGCGCGATGCCCTGGAAAGGCTCGACGGTCCCATCCCTCACCTCGCCAGGGCGCGTCTCCGGCTGCAAACGCTATGGTCGGGCGTCGTCGACGGATGCGGCCACCCCGGTCTGGCCGACCTGCTCAGGGCGCCGGCGGGCATCGGCCTGCTCAAGCGGCTCGCGCGGCAGGAACCGGCAGTGGCGGCGCGGCTCTGCCACCATGCTGAAGAGGTGCTGCGGCATTTGCCGGCAAACGGCGTCACGCGTTCGCAACTCGCCGCCGAGGTGCTAGGCGATGCTCACGCGCTCGACAATGGCCGCGGCACCGCAGCACTCGTGCTGGCAGTCTGGCGCCAGACTGCCGCGCCGGCTCCCGACGAGAATGGCGACATGCCACAGGAGCTAGGGGAGGACGCCGATCTCGAACCGGCCGGCGGCGCGGAGCGGGCGCGCGAGATCTGGGCCAGGGCAGGCGTTCTGGTCAACGAGCTGGCACGCCCAGCCGTGTTCCTGAACCTGCCGACACGCGAAGCCGGAAGTGATCGCAGGCCCTTGGGCGAGCCGGCCTATGCCTCGCTGCGATCGCTGCTTCGTTCGCCGCCCCGATGGGATGCGGCGGGCCGCACCGTTTTCGTATGCGAAAACCCTAACCTTCTCGCCATCGCAGCAGACCAGTGGGGCGCTGGCTGCGCCCCGTTGGTCTGCACCGACGGCATGCCCGCCGCCGCGCAACGATGCCTCCTATCCCAACTTGCGCAGGCGGGGGCACGGCTCCGCTATCACGGCGATTTCGACTGGCCGGGATTGCGTATCGGCAACCACGTCATGCGCGAACATGGCGCGGAGCCGTGGCGCTTTGGCGCCATCGACTATCTTGCCGCCGTCCAGGCTGCGCCGAGCATGGCCCATCCACTCGGAGGGCAGTCGGTCGAAGCGTCATGGGATGCGGCGCTGACGCTCGCCATGCGTGAACACCGCGTGGCCATCGCCGAGGAAGCCGTGGCCACTTCGTTGTTGCAGGATCTCGATGATCGATAAAGCAGGCTTCCTTCACGGAGGCCAAGCGTTGATCAATCGTAGCCTTGCGGGCTGCGAGGTCTGCCTTGTCCGATGGCCGACCACGACGCCGCCTGTCGGGGTCGCCGCCCGGCGGCCACACCTCGCGGGCCCTATCGGGATGCCCGGTCGCAGACCAAAGCAGCGGTTCAAAAGGTGGTGGGCGTTTATGGCGGCCTCGACATTCTCGTCAACAACGCGTTCGACCCTTCCGTCCCTTATTCGTCTGTCCTCGATCTATCCGTGGATCAGCTTCAGCGTAATTTGGACGTCGGCCCGATCGCCTATCTGCGCTTCATGCAAGCGGCATATCCGCATCTTCAGGCAAGTCAGGAAGGCCGCATCATCAACTTCGGCTCGATGGCAGGCGTGATCGGCCTTGTCGGCATGGCGCCCTACAACATGGCGAAGGAAGCCGTGCGCGCTCACCAGAACGGCTGCTCGCGAATGGGCGGGCGACAAGATCACCGTCAACAATGTTCTTCCCGTTGCGGAAACCTGGGGGCCGGAGGCAAACGTCCCCCCGCCGACTAATCCGCTCGGCCGGTATGGCTCGCCGGAGGAGGATATCGCGCCGGTGGTGCTCTTCCTCGCGAGCAAGGATGCGCATTTCCTGACCGGATACACCCTCACGCCCGACGGCGGCTCGATCATCGACAGCGCGCGCTAACCCCGGGAGAACCGGCAAGTCGAAACCAGCGAAATCAGTGGTGCGCGGGTAGACGTTGGGTGGCCTTGCTGGCGCGCTTGCGTAGCTCGCCGATATCCCGTTTCGGCGGCGCGCCGAAGAGGCGGTTATATTCGCGGCTGAATTGCGAAGGGCTTTCGTAGCCTGCCCGCCTGAATGGCGGAAACGATCAAGAGGATAGATCCCATGACCAAACAAATGGATGCCGGAACCACAGTTCCGAGCCTCGCAGTTGATGCCAACCGGCGGCGCCTGCTCAAGGTCACCGCCGCAGGCGTCGCTGCCGTCGGCTTCACATCGCTTCTCAACGTCCCAACAGCAAAGGCGCAAGACATGTCGAACGGTGCTGACAATTTCTTCAAGAGTGATAAGGCGACGCTGGAGAAGGTCACCTTCAAGAGCGCGTACAAGACCGACGTAGTAGGTAATCTTCACGTCGCCAAAGCGCTGAACCGCAACGCCAAGCATCCGGCGATCATCGTCAGCCACCCCATGGGCGCGGTCAAGGAGCAGAGCGCCAATCTCTACGCCGCCAAGATGGCGGAACAGGGCTTCGTCACGATCGCAATCGATCTGCCGTTCTGGGGCGAAAGCCAGGGAGAGCCCCACCAGTCGGTCTCCACGGACTTCTACTCGGAGGCCTACAGCGCCGCCGCCGACTATCTCGGCAAACTCCCCTATGTGGACCGCGAACGGATCGGCGTGATCGGCATCTGCGGCAGCGGCGCGTTCGCGCTGAGCGCCGCCAAGATTGACCCCCGCCTGAAGGCGGTTGCCACGGTCAGCATGTATGACCACGGCACGCTGTATCGGAAGGGTCTGGGCGGCAAGCAGACTCGAGAAGAACTTCAGGCATTCCTTGCGACAGCCGCACGGGAGCGCGTTGCCGAGGCGGATGGCGCGGAAATCGCCTATACGGCGGGCGCGCCAATCGCACTCACCGGCAATGCGATCGGGGACGAGTTCTACGATTTCTACCGCACGCCGCGCGGCGAAGTCACGCCGGCCTATGCGTCGCCCAAGACCAGCACCATGCCGACGGTCGTGACCAACGTGAAGTTCGTCAACTTTTACCCGCTGGAGGACCTCGACACGGTTTCGCCCCGGCCCCTGCTGTTCATCGCCGGCGACCAGGCTCATTCCCGGGAATTCAGCGAGCTGGCGTTCTCCAAGGCCGCCGAGCCGAAGGAGTTGCACTGGGTCAAGGGCGCGGGTCACGTCGATCTTTATGATCGCGTAAACCTCATCCCGTTCGACAAGCTGAAGTCGTTCTTCGATCAGCATCTCGCCGCTTAGTAGAAGCAAACTCTTGCGTGGCCGCAACCGAGACGGCGTTTGGCGTTTGCCACCCAAGAGCTTCGCCGCGACTGTATCGCGCCGATGCTCCGACCAGCTTATCGAAGGTGTCTGAGGGGCGGATCGCCTCATCCTTCGATCGCACGGATACCCTCGGACGGGCAAAAATCATTCCCACTCGATTGTTCAAATAGCTTATAATCTTTTGAAATCATTCAATAATTTATTCTGGCGGCGAGAAAATACCGACGCTGAGGCCGTCAAAAAGTTACGCTTTTGATTTTAAAGGGAAAATCGCCGCGAATTTTTTTTCGAGGTTTCGCCAACTATCCGAGACAATCGGTCGATTTTTTGACCCTCGCGGCATCCGGTTACGCACCCTATCGCCCTCGAAAAGTACCGTCAGTTCGATCGTAACGAGCTTGGAGAGATCCAAGCCGATCGGCAATCATTTTGGTTCACAATCACCCGAGTTTCATAGGCGGAAAGCCAAAAGGCCAAATAGTTTGGCTGATTGGCAGCGTCAATCGGTCCGCTCATGGTGCAGCCGTGACCACTAAGTGCGGTCGCTGGTGACGTCCGCTCCAGGCAACGACACAGCTCACTTTAATGACCGACATGAAGGCGCAAAGCTGCCGTTCAGCAGAAGACAAACGGGATATGGGTTGGGTGGCCGGATCGGCTTCTTGAATCGACTTTGGCGAACTGGCTCGTAACATATTGAAAATAACGATTATGTTAGTCGCTGAGGGTGTGCGACTAGCAAGGAAAATCAACGGTTTAGCGGATGGTTAGCCAACCCATATCCTTCGTATGATCTCGTATGGTCTGGCGACCCCGATAGCAAGGGCACGGATTGAGGATCCGTCACATTCGACGCGTCATCGGCGGCATAAACACGGAAGGTGCGGCATTGCAAATGTGTTGGTCGCGGGGAACCCGCAACCAGCAGAATGGATTGCTGGTTCTACCTCCATTTACACGCCGTTGCTGCCCTTTGCCGCAGTGGGCAGTCCAACCGGTTCCCGACGTTCGATGAGATAGCGTGAGGCCTGTACATGATTTGGCCACCGCAGCGAAGAATCGACCGCAAGCCGATGTGCAGCGAGAAAGCCGTGAAAGCCTACCCGGCGCTCAAAGCCTCCCACTTTTTGGCATCAATCGGGAGCAGGCAGCGGGGGCCGTTGGCGTCAGCCCGACGACGTTCGACCAGATGGTAGCGGACGGGCGTATGAAGCAGCCGCGAATGCCCAGCAAGGAGCGCTATGTCTGGGACGTAGAGGAACTGGCAGAAGCATTCCGGAGTCTGCTCCACCGCAACAGCAAGCTTGACGGGGAGTCCTCCAGCGACAATCCTTGGCATCGCAGATAATGGATGTTGCGAGCGTCGCTGTGAAATTCAATCTCAAAGGCGTCGTTGAAGACCGTGAGCGGCACGGCAACGTCAGGCTCTATTTCCGTGCACCAGCAGAAAAAAGGTGCGTCTGCGCGAGGCACCGGGTTCTCCGGAGTTTCACGAAGAGGTCCGCTTTGCGCAGCAGGGAAGTCCTTATCTCCCGACACATTCCAGCCCCGGCTTTCTTCGCGAAATAGGTGAGGATGAACCCTTGGATTTTGCGCAATCGATGCGCCTCAGCCGCCAGACGGCGAGCACGGTGCAGCTTGAACCGGCTCGGGTTGGTG
The DNA here is from genome assembly GCF_040321755.1 of Mesorhizobium sp. M0276. Classification (NCBI taxonomy): domain Bacteria; kingdom Pseudomonadati; phylum Pseudomonadota; class Alphaproteobacteria; order Hyphomicrobiales; family Phyllobacteriaceae; genus Mesorhizobium; species Mesorhizobium sp. M0276. The sequence continues at coordinate 166,715 of NZ_JAMYSC010000003.1, forward strand.
CAGGCGCGCACGCGCGTGCTGCGCCATCTCGATTTCCTCTCCGAACTGGTACTCGACACGCTGGATTTGGCCGAGGCCAGGCGGGCCTAGAACAGGGGAACCCGGGGACGGCTGCCCGCGATCCAATTGTCAAAGGGCTCAACCATCTCGCCGGGCGCATCTTGGATGAGATGAAGAACCTTGCCAAACCGAAACAGACCAACTTAGAAGGGTAGCTTGCTGGTCAAGGGATTACGGGACAGAAGCAGCGCCCCTATCAGCGCGATCTGAACACTGACGCGCGCGATGCTTCAGCCTGGATGTCTTTTGACGCCGCATTGAAAAGTTGCCAACATGATCGAGTCGACGTCAGCCATCCGATCGGCGCTGCTACCTGATACCGCCGGCAAGGTGGCCCTAGTTCATCTGCGCATTATGCGACCGTGTAATTTTGATCGCGAGATCAGAGAGGACGTTCGAAGGACCTCTTTTCGGCCAATAGGCCGCAATCACCACGCCTTCAAACCAAATCGCGAGCGTTATCAATATGAAACGATCCAAAACTATGTACAAAACGCCCATCAGAAAAATAAACATCGCGACGAACATGAAAACTGGCATCGCGCCTCTTGCAGAGATATCAATAATAACAAAGCACGCAGAAAAAATTGAGACCTGTAACAAAAGATAGACAAGCGCATATTTTACCTGACGGTAAAGAACACTCTTGACAAATACCACGTCTTCACCGGCCGATTCCGCAAACAGGCTAGCAGACCACAGAAAATAGGCAGAGCCGGCATGCCAAGATCGATCGCGAAGCACCATAGCCATGTTGAAATAGGCCTCCAAGAAAGCTCTTTTGTTGCTCGGCTGATTCTTCCCTAGGCTAGATAGATTCCCGTTGAACTCACGGAATGCCTGCTTGTATTCTCCTCTGTCCCTGTGAATCAAGCCAATCTCGTTGCGTACGATAATATTTTGTTGATGAGCGGCGCCTAGCCGATCTTCGCACAGCCGCAAGGCTTCCCTTGTTATTGTCTCGGCTATGGAAAACTGCTCTTGGTCTACTTTCTTGACAGTAAACTCTATCCTATGAAACTGGAGCGTACAAGGAAGAGCCACTTTGCTTTCGGCTGCGTAGCGCAACTGCAGATATTGTCCATACAGGCGGCGCAACATAGCCAACGTAGTCATCGCCTCTATCAACTCCAGAGCACTCGTGGAATTGTCGCGCCTGAGGAAGGTGGTATATCCCTCCAGAAACTCAAAGATAATTTCTATACCATCAACGTTATCGACAATGGATGTCTTACCACGAAGCTCATCTACGTAGCACACTACTAAGCCATAAGTTGATCGGTACTCATCTAGCGCAGCGTTGTTTACAGCCTGTATGCTCTTGTCATGAGTTAGTATTAGCTCCGCAATTTCCTGAGCCGACGCGCCGTTAACGGTGACCCCTGATATGGTTATGTTTTGAGCATTAACATTGTTGAATACAATTCCAGCGACATTGTATGACATCATTCTGACCTTGCGGTTCAGGATTTATCTGCCTTTCGCGCATGGTTCTGAGAGACCCCGGCACGAACATTCTTAATTTCGATGTCGCCGGAGAACGTCCCGCGATTGACCTTAATACCCGTCCCCGAGGCCGCGACGTTCTCCAGGCGCAGGTTAGCGGCCGATATGTCTGCAAGGTCCACGCCAACCGTTGCTCCAGCATCCGGCGCGTGTTGTTGGATCATTTCGATGAGTTTTCGCGCGGCAGCTACCAATTCGATGTCGTTGTCGGCTTTCGCTGCGGCCAACTCTTCCTCAACGCTGGCGCGCCGAGCCTTTGACTCCGGAGCTTTCTCGAGGTGGTCCACCGAAACACTCGGATAGCGAGAGGTAAGGAGGCCTTTCAGTGCCGTATACGCATCTTTGACAAGACCATTGACCACTTCTTTGCCGGCAATCGTGGCTGCGCCCAGCGCCAAACTCAATGCGATTCCCGTAATTGGTTCCAACGTCTGTTCCCCCTTTGGTATCATGAACCGATCCCTGCTGCACAAACTAAAGGACCGTCAGGGTCTGGTGCTGCAGCACGCGATCTGGGCTTCGTCATAGAAGCTGCAAAAGTGCGGCAGCAGTCGCGGCGCGGTTGTCTGGGAGTATATAGACTGCCACCCAAACACCGGAAGAGGTAAGGACGGGTGGCGAGGCGAAAAATTGACCGCAATGACGACGGGCTACTCCAGGAATTTTGGAAATATGAATCTCGGAGATTTCGGGCGAATCCTTGCTACGCGACGAGCCCCGCGAAGGCCTGTCGATCGAGCATTTCCTTCGAGGCGGGGATGTAAAATGGGTCCGACCACGACGAGTCTTCTTTTAAAGCCAAGACGGTGTTGAGTGACTTGCCAGATTTTTTAGCTTCCTCCTCTTTCTGAGCTCGCTGGTAGCGAAACCAGTAGTGTTCGAACATCCGCATAAACTCCGTGGCATAAATGTCCATGATGGCGGTATCGCCACGAACAATCAGACTGTTGGAATCATTGACCCTGGTCGAATTGTTCGAAAAATTGGCGGAGCCAGTAACCAGTATCGGCTCTATCCCAAACGGGTCGGCGGCAATGATCTTGGAATGGATGTGCACGCCAGCATGGTGAAAGCCTTCCGAGTGTTCCAGTAGCCGACCTTGATAGTCGTTCAAGGGTGTGTCCAGCACGGTAGCGACTGCGGCGGCATTGGCGGGATCGCCCTCCATGATTTCAATTTCGCCCTTCGTGCCAAACGACCCTTCTTTGTCGGCCATGAGAAACCGGAGAGTGCCGGGCGCAGCCTGCTTAAGAACCTTGCGAATTTCCGGGTGAAGCGCAAACGGTGCTGACACCAACAAGACTTTGGCCCTCTCGCAGATCTCCGCGTAAAGCTTGATCATGTCGATGCTGCTTTGAGGAGAGAAAATCGGAGTGATCCCGTGCTCGAGCTTGTCGACGCCTGATGGAACCGGCGTAAGCTCCTCCAATGCCGAATGTGATTTCGTCTCCGACAGGTCTTGGGAAAGAAGCTGAAAATAGGCCTCGTATTTCTCGGCGATGGTAGCGTCGTAGATTGCATGTCCAACATTGAGCTGGCCATAGATCCCGCCATCAGTCCAATTTGTCGAGCCGGTCCAAACGGCAATAGGCTGTAGCACACCTCCAGCGTCTTTTCGCAGGAGAACGACGAACTTGTTGTGCATTATTGCTCCCTGGGGATCGGCCTCCCGAGGCCTGGCAAAGGTCATCCTGGAACCTGCGATCGCCGCCTCATTTTTTTCGCGGGTTTTATCCTCGCCCCCTTTGTCGCGGGCATGATAGATCACCTTCACATCAACTCCGCGCTTACTTGCCTGTTCAAGGCCATCCAGAAGGTTTGGCTTCTGAAACTCATATATTGCTGCGTGCATAGCAAACTGTCCGTCGACCGCCTTTGCGAGAAACGCGAGAATTGCCTCCTCCAGCCCTCTGGATAGCCAGACCAGTGCTTCAGGAATTTTGGAGGGATCATTGTCACCGAACTTGCGCACGTAAGCTTCGCTGGCCGCTGCTCCGCGATTAAAAAAAACGGCAGTGTGATCTTCGCGAGAGTTCTCGGCCTTGACTTCGACAATGGCGCCACCAGCGATGATATCGAAAGCACCGGGTTTCTCTGCACCGATGCCCTCATGAAGGATATCTGAAGCTCGCCCATAGCGGGCTACGGCGCGATAACGATACCGTTTGCCTGGCTCGATCGTGTAATCGCCCCATCGAAATTTCTGGAGTGGAGCGCGAGCAGTAGTTATCCACTTCGGGTTCGGATCGGAGGGAAATTGCAGCATGTTTGGGAGCCAGCGGCGATCTCCAGTGCCCAGGTCAGTGCGTTCGATAGAGAAGCCAAGACAATTCTCGCGCTTTGAATCGCTCAGATCCATTGCGAGCAAGGCATTATTGGTACCAGTAATGACGCGTAGGGTTAGACCATCCTTCGACGCTTTTGCACGCATGCCGACCCCCTTTTGCCAATTCAGGATTTGGTGATTAGCGCTTTCCAGAAGATAGCGAATTCACATGAGCGGCGGACCATCGACCCGAAATAAGACCGGGTTATGATCGTGGCTCACCTTGAATATTACAGCTGGATTTTCTGTCATGTGCAAGCATTTTTTGTACCAGTATTTTTCACTCACTTATAATATACACCTCCGTTGATCCGTTGCGCCCTATGGAACCCATTTAATAGTTATTTCTGGCGAAGTTTCCGCACTTTCAGTGGCCGGAACACCAGGCAGCGTAATCTTCTTCAATGCTGTCGCGAGCGGCTCCGACTGCGTCGCGAAGCCAGGCGCCCGACAATAAATCCAGATTGGCGCGAACGGCAGTTGTCTGCGCTGTGCTAGCCGCATGGATCGAGCCCAATTCGAAGCCCATTGCTTCGATAGCCATCAGGTCGAGTTCCTTTCCGGCATTCTCGCCGAGGTCCAGTTTTCGGGAATCCACGGCAATTCGACGAACGATGAATTTCTCCTCTGCTCGCAGAAAAGGGTCTGGCGAACGAAATTCACCCGATGACAGATCGTGGGCCCAAGATTTGTCAGTCGCCAGACCATGAGCCCAATACCAGGCAGACGGCACCGACGCTTTCGCTTCCCGAATGACCTGGCCCCCTTGCCAGTTCGCGATGGCCACGAACCGGGCCTTACCCAGCCCGCCCCCGCCTTTCCTGCGCGACGCAAACCGCTGGATCTGCGCGGTCGCAGGCAAGCTTGATTGAAGAATTCTCCTGGCGTCGGCCGGCGGCTCGACCGTTGGGTACGATTGAACCTCCTCCCAGAATTTCGTGCAGTCCGAATCGGTGCACACCACAAACCGCCGCATCCAAACGGCGCGCTCGTCGACCAGTGTTGGTCGTGGTCCTCGAAGACCGTTGCGATATCCGGTTATGATTGCGTCCGATGTATCGTGGCCGCTGAGCTCGATCCCCGGAGCAAGCTGGACACTCGTTGCCAGTCTCACGAGATCAAACGGATATGGCATGATCGCCGCTTCATCAAAATCATTCACGCCCCAGACCAGACGCGCATCCGCATCACGCCAGGTTCCGAAGTTTTCGGTATGGGTATCGCCAACGCTGAGGACGGACGGCGCATTGGCCAGTTCAGGACAAACCTTCGCGATCTCCCTGGCCCAGCGGAAAAACGTCGCCCTCAAGAACGTGAAAGGATTCTTCCTCATCCGCTCATGCTTGTATTCAAGATCGGTCTCTATGACGTCGCATTGAGTGCGAAGCCATGTTTCGTATGCGCTGTTGCAATCCTGAAAGCTGTTCAACGACCTGACGCCCATGGCTGGCAGTTTTCCTGCCCGCCGGGTTTGCGGGCAGCACTATCTATGTCGATCGGTACCTATACCCAATCTGGTTTCACACCTGGACATCCGGTGCGCCGTATGCAGAACGTGTTCCACAGACCACACCCGGTAGCGGCGGGTTGATAACCGAAAGCCGTTCCGGGCATAGACTTCCGAGGCTGGAAGGGTGACGCCCGAGTTGAAGTGACCGATGATGTATCTGACGGCCTGGAACTTGCTGGCGGCCGAGATGCCCTGCTGCGGATCCGATACGCCGTAACCGATTTCGATCTTGATCTGCTGGCCGTTGATGCCGCCGGCTGCGTTGATGTTGGCGGCCGCCTACTCTGCGCCCTTGTGCAGTTGCGCGCTGAAAGGGGCGTTCGGGCGGTGATGGGGCCGTCGACCCCGTTCAGGATGTCAGCCCACGCACTGCGGCTGAACGTGACAAGCGCGGTCAAGGCGACGTCGGACACGAGTGACCTTCTTTTAGTATTCATCAAGTCTCCTCTCCGCAGAGAACGTTCAACATGCAATTCTTTGGCGCCACGGAGTGCAGATTCAAATCCTCCGGTCCCTGCGAGCTAGATCGAAAAGCCACCATAGTCGGCGACCGCCTCATCGGTATCGTGGTCGAAAGTCAATCGCGAGTCTGCCTTTCCCTGCTTGATATTCCAGCCTTTAAACGTCTTTGACCCGCCCCAGCCGGTAGACATCGCCAGCCATGCATACTGTACTCTCCCGTGACCAGCCAACCACGCACAGGCATTGCCAGAGCCGTACACTCCTATTGAGTAGGCCGGGTGATTTGAACTTATCGCAGAGAATCCATCTTTTACGCCGCGGAAATAATCATTAACGGGTCCAGAAATACCTTCACTGTCACAGTCAAAATCCACGGCAAAATAGATGGGGGTTTCCGATGGCTGCCCGGCTAACATTGCCTGCTTGTAGGCAGAGCTCCCTTCGGCAACACCGGTAGAATGAGAAAAATGCGAAAGATGATCAGAATCGCTTTCCCAAACTGTCACGATTTTTAATCCGGCTCCGGATAGAGCCTGTGCCTCCTTCGCGGTGAGCGGAGCCCACTTGGAGGAAGCTGACCGATAGTACCTCGCAACAAAAGTCTTCCCTGCCGCAGCGATCTGAATCGCCCGCTTGGAACAATCCGTTGCGCAATCGATCCCACTTCCAGCAACCGGTGCGGAAGGGCCCGCGTCACCTTTTCCGTCAGAGGCAGCCACTGCCGCTGCTCTTGGCACCGTCTCCGAAGCATCGAGATGAGCCGCAACTGCTGCCTTGCGTAGCTTTCCAACCGCATTGTTGAGTTTGTCGAGGTAGACAGCCACCGGATCTTGTCCGCTTGCGTTGACAACGGCGAGCAGTGCGGCGGAGGCAGCAGCGACGCGGTCAGCAGCGGCAGCGAGCTCAATTTCATTCACCCGTGCCAGCAGCCCGACAAGGATGTTCGCCGATGCAAGAAGATCAGCTTTTTCTGCATCAGGAGGGCCTGCATCCAATTTCGCCTCTACCACATACATCGCCGAAACGATTGACTGCTGAAGCGCGCTCGGCATGTTGTAATCCTCCTATTGATGATTGAGGGATGCGAAAGCTGCGCGGGCCGCTTTGGCATCGGCAGCAAGATTGCCACTCGCCTCGGCCACAGCTGCCAAGCTGACGGGATTGCTGGGCCGCGAGTAGGCCACGACCATCTGATTAAAATTCGTCTCCAGGCGGTCAACCAGTACGACATAGTTCGCAACCTTGGTTCTTGCTGCGTCCATGTCTGCCTTTCGTTCCGCCCTCGTTCGAGCGCTAACTCCTGGCTGATCCTGGAAAACAAGCGTCTGAAAGATCTGGTCGCTCGCGCTCTTGAGCTCGTCCAGGAGAATGAGCATCGGTTTCCGACCTTCCAATGCCAGCCTTCGAGCTTCTGCATTGCTATGTGCGACCAATAGTTGATTGATGAATGGATCAAGCGCTGTTGCCACAGCAGAAAACTGGGAGAATCGCGCGAGGGCGGCAACGTTTGACGCAATGCTCTGCACCTGCGCCTTCCATTCAGCCACGCTTGAGCCGTCCACAAGAGCAGTCAGCAGCGCTGCATAAGACTGGATGACGCCGAAGGCCAACCGAATTTTTGTCGTATTTGGGCCTTCGCCAATGCTGGCGAAGTAATATGCGTCAACTGGATCAAAATCCGATGCGCCTGATGGGTTTATGGCTGCGTCGCTTTGAAGCTTTATAATTGCCTGTTTTCGTTCGGCGACACTGAGTTCCAATAGAAGCGGGTCAACACCCTTCTCAATTTCGGAAACATTCTGAACAAAGATCTTTGTCTCCTGCTTAGGCACGGATGCACATGCTGTCACCAATATCGACAGCATAAATACCAACAATCCATCCTTTATTCTTGCCCTATTTTTGCGCACCGCGAAAGTCCTTTTTTTTAGAAAATATAAACTTCTAATTCAGCTCGGCGTCGCAAAAGAATTTCTCTTACGTCTTGATCTCCCCTCTTTGGTCTGTCGTTTTGATTTTAACTGTCTGCCTTCGACATCGTTACGACACCGGGCGGCGGCCTGTCGTACGCTGCTCACGGCCCGGTACGAGGATGTCATCAGGCCACCTCCGATCGCTTCTCGGGCTGACGAAGGAATGGAAGCTGGGCTCCGCGCCGGACGAGCAGGGATTTGGTGATGCGAAGTCTCTTGCGGGCGCTCTCAAGTGCCGCCTCATTCACTTCGATATACGCGACGATGTACCACTCGCCGTTTTCTTCCCTTGCCATGCCCATCGGCTCGGCCCGCCATTTGAGGGCGCCATGGTGCGGCATGAAATAGGTTTCCTGGATGCCGCCGACGGCGCTGAGGCCCTCATCGACAGCGTATTCCATCACTGCGCAGCAGAGCTGTGTCAGCGTGCCCCGCAGTCCGGTAGAGCGCCTGTCAGGAACAACGAAAGTGCGTGTCCACTCGGCCCAATCCGGGCGCCTCGGGACCCCTGATTTCTCGCACATGTGGGGAAAGACTTCCGACACCATGTGCGGTTCGCTGGTCGGGATCAGCCGCGCCGACGTTACCACCCGGTCGTCCTCGATACCCAGGAGATACGTCGCAGCATCGGTATCGAACTGGTCCAGTTCGCGACCATCCGGGCTTGGCGGCCGCCACCGCTTCTGGTGGACAAAAAAATCGTGCCGACGGCGCAGAAATTCGTCGAACTCATTTTCATAGAGATGTCTGTTCTGCGCATTGACGACATGAGCCGTAATCATGGCGCGATCCCCCGACCGTTACCGGGGGATAGTTGCAGCCGTCCTAAAGTACGTCACCTGTCCGATCGGACAGTTGACGTACTTTAGGGATGGATCAAACGTCGCCGCACCGCCTCAACAACAGCTTGCGTTGTGGTGCCGACGCCAAACGCTTCCCGAGCCCTTGTGGCGTGCCATTTGACGGTGCGCTCGGCGAGGCCAAGTATCTGGGATGTTTCCGAAGAGGTCTTGCCGGCTGCGGCCCACAAAAGCACCTCCCTTTCCCGATCGGTCAGAAGACCTTCGTCACCTTCACCGTCATTCGACAAAGCCTGGATCGACATGCCAGCGTAAACCGCCATCGTCACCAGTTGCACCTGATGGCGCGGCGAGAGCGTGCAGGACTTCGTGGAAGACGCAAACGACAGCACGGACTGCCAATGGTGAACGCTCAGCATCGGCACGGCGAAACCGCTGCAAATGCCGAACTCCGTCGCTTCGCCCGCAACACGTCGCGAACCTTCCGTGTCGGACCATTTTGCCGGGACATCGGCCCATATAAATGGCTTCAGCGTTTTTGCTGAATAAATGCAAACGCCGTCAACAGCCGCATGCTCGGCTTCGATATAGCGTTCGAACCAGCCCGCCGGCCAGCCATTCAGTTCCACCATCGGCGCAAGCTTCTGCCCGCCAAGAGGAACGCCGCTCAGGATAAGATGTTCAAAGCCAAGGTTTCGTACGGTCTCAAGCAGATCGGCCAGCAGCGGTTCCGGTGCGGTGTGCCTCCTGCAGCGTTCGACAAAGTCGAACACGTCTGAATCGATCATGCCAGAGACCTCCGCCTCTATGCCACGATGGGAGTGCAACCTAATTTAGAAGCGCGGAATATTTTAGTAGAACGTGCGCCGTTTTGCCAGCGGCAAGAAGACTGAATTGCCTCAACTGATGAAATTGTTTTGACCGCAGTGGGCAACGAAAAGCCTGGATGGTTCGCAGATACATTCCCAAGCTTCAGCGCAGGTGCGTGGCAACGACATCGCCTTTGCCCTGGATCTCACCGATGGCCTCGAGGCTGGCGCCGGAATCGCCGGCAATGGCCATGTCTGCGACCATCTGCACGAAGATCACGGAAACGCAGGGTCGTCATCCCGCCGAAGCGAAGCCCGCAAGATCCAGCATCCCTGCGACGCCCACCTCTACACGGAGCGCAACATGATCGAACGCCTCTTCAACAAGCTCAAGCAGTTCCGCTGCGCCAATACACGCCACGACACGCTCCCGGTCAACGAGATGCTGATGTAAGGACCTATCCTTTTGGCAGCACGACTACCTACTCGTGATCTGCTGCCTTCGCCCGCGCCTCTGTCCTGTCGAGTGTGTCAGGTACAAGCCGTTCCGAGAAGCCGGCAAGAAATGACCAGACAAGGAGTTTCGCAAGATCGACAGTCGGGCCCAGGATCGTCAGACCGCTTGGATCCATCAATTTGCTATGCGTGGCAGAAGGGGAAATGGTCGTCTCGGATGCTTGCCAGACGATGTGCTCTCCAACCGAGATGTTCGCTAGATCTGGAAACGCAGATCCACCGATAATGCCACTTCGCAGGAGGAAATAGAAGACGAATGCACCTATCATGCCGTACAGCAGACGAACATATAGCATCCGAGGCTGATACTCGGTCATGACGTCCTCAAACCCGAATGTCTGGATGTTCAACTGGAACCTCATCACTCTGCTGAAATAGGCGCCGAGGATTCCAAACGCAGAAACCATCCCGAGACCGAAAAGCGGGTTGGAGGAGAATAGCTTATAACCTTTTGCAACATCGCCTGGCGCCATGCTGGTTCCGTCAAATTTTAACGAGAAGATGAAGAAGTACAGAAGGAAAGGCAGTATCGAAATCCCCATCACGCACAGCCCGAAACGGAAAAGGCGTGAAGCCGTCTCGCTGCGCAGCCTTCTGTTAAACCGCTGATTGATAAACCATCTCTGTAGATCGTCGAGTAGCGTTGTATACGCGGCACGTTTGCGCCGCATGGCAGCATCGCTTTCGTCCAGTGGATCAAATAATTTGGCGTTGTTCTCGTGCGCCGCCAGGTTCGTCAACTTGCGCGCTCTAGCCAGTTCTATCAGTATGAGGAACTCGGTAGTAAGCTGCGGCTCAAAAAGCACCAGGCCGATCGCCTGCTCGGCGGCGTTTAGCTCGTGCCATTCCTCAGCCCCTGACTTCCAGACCAAAGACTTAGGGAAAAGGCCGTCTATCGCTGCCAAGCTCGCGGGGTCAGTCACATTTGGACGAGTGGCCTCCCAGATCGTCTTAAGCGACAGCCATTCGTGGGCGAGGACCTCGTTCTTCTCGTCGGGCGCTCCGGCCCGAAGCATGCATCCCAGGCTGCGCAAAGATTGAAAGCTCGTTGACATCCGAATACCCCCTGTGATGAGCACCCTTGGGTTGACCCTGCTGGGCACACCCTGCCGTTACCTGTGCTCTGATTTCTTCAGCTGGCGATTGTCGAGACACGGAAAATCAAATCCTGGCGTGCGGCAATCCGTTTTCAGTTGGCTACAATCACGCCGACCCGCTAAACTGAAATGTCAAAATAGAGATCCGTGCACGCGATACCCTCAATTGGCTCTGCTGGTGCTTCGTCGATGCGCACGACACCTACCTTTGCTGTGGCTTTCAGCGCCTCTAGTAGCGCGGGAAGCGGCATGTTGTCCCAGTTTTTGTCTAGCGCCATCTGATGGTCGACCGGGACTGCCGCGACTCGCAGGTTCTTCATCAGGTCGAGGCCTTTCTCACGCAGTGTAGCGTTGTGGCTGCCGTGATGCCCAACCTTGTAAAAAATTGTGCGCGCCAGCAGATCGGGGCCCGCTATCCGTTTCTCGTCCACCGTCCAGAAGAGGTCCTGCCACGAAAGCCAATTGCCCACTTGGGCGTCCGCAACGAACAGAAGCACGTCGCCATCGGCAACAAACTCGATAGCCAGCACCAAGCTTGTGTTGTTCGTGGCGCTGTCGAGTGCCAGCGCTAGTTCCGAGGCGCCATCGAGCCAGGCTGTGTCGATCATGCGCCACGCAGGCGCATCCTCGTTCGGCCCCCAATAGCGCCGGCGAAAGAAGTCCATGCCCGTGGCACTGGCAAATGGGATGGGGCGCAGGCCGTCGAAAGGCGAATTGCAGTCCTCGGCAGAGAGGGCGCTCGCCACGTCAGCGGCCGGCAGATGCGCAGAAACGCCATAGGTCTCGGGGTTTCTCGTCGACGGCAGGGTGCGACGGATCTGCTTTGCATCGGGCGGCGGACCAAGGACATAGAGCCGGACGTCAGGATCGGAAAGATGAACCGGATCGTCAGCTGGGCGGCAATAGCGCACATCGGCCTTCGCCATCGCTATTTTCAGGGCATCCTCGGTCGAATGGCCTCCCGCAGCTCCAAAAAAGCCCACTAGTGCATCGATCTCGGCCGCCCCCTCCGAATTTCCCGCCATGGTCATGGCCGAACCGGCCAGTCTGAGGGCGCTGATGGCCTTCTTGCGCTCATCCTGGAGTTCGTTGGCGAGGCTATCATCCGGATCTTCTGTCCATCCCACCCAGACCTTATCAACCTTGAGCTTGGCAAAAGAGTCAGCGGCCTGGATGAAGCCCGACAGATGGTCCCAGTGCTGGTGTGTCGCCACTAGCAGATCAATGTGCGAATCGGTCTCCTCAAGCACATCGTCCATCACTTGCGTCATGATCTCGCCAGCCTTTTTGGTGCCGAGTATCACCCCGCAATCGATGAGAATCCTGTAGGGGTCGCCATGCTGCCTCGGCAGCGTAACGAGGAAACAGTCTCCGAGACCCTGCCTATACATGCGAATTTTGGCCCGTGCAGCGGTCGGCAATCCGGCCGTGGCGGCACTGAGCTTTGCGGTCGATTTCCCTGCCATGTCGCGCCCCTAGCTCATGCCATGAAGAAAGGCGAACGGCTCCCTTCCCGCCGGTGGCCCACCGAAATAGCAAGCCCGCAGGTTCTCGTTCATGCGGCTGCGATAGTCGCGTTGTGCTGCGATCCGGCCGGCGCCCATTAGTTTCTTGGTAACGACGTAGCGGACCGTAGTGGACTTGAGGTCGATAAGAAGCGTGCAGCCTCCGCGATAGCTGGTGCCATCGGGAATGGCTGGGCGCCAAGTCTGTGTGATCTCGACGACAAGATCGGTCTGGCTTTGTCCGTCTGGTCCGACACGGCGTGCCGGTCGTACCGAATGCACCTCGATGCCACCGATGGTGCCGTCAATTGAGATGCCGTCAGGAAGCGGAATGGTTTTGGGGCCGGTCTCGCGAACGAAACCGAGCGCCGTCAGTTGTTCATCCGAGACGTGCTCGCGGGAAACAAGCCAAGCGTGAAAGATCGCGGCGTTACGTTGCGACGCTTCGTAGGCTGTCTCGCGGTCACCGTCCAAATTCCAGGTGAGTTCCATCTTGCCGAGCACGTTCGCAAGATTGTCAAGGCCCAGCACTGGCGGATCCCATACCAGGTTGGCGGGGGATAAATGGCGAACGCCAGGTGGCAGAATCCCCCGGTCGCGGAAAGCAGCCGCGAACGCCGTGCGGTATCCGCGCGGGTCGTCGGGTACCAGGTCGCGGTCGGCAGTTATGAGCGCCCTCAGGTAGTCTCCGAAGGTGATGTCTACCGGGGGGCAATAATCGAGCGCCCGGATACACATAGCTAAAACCTGCCCGGCAACTTTGCTAGCCTCGTCGGCCATCCGGTCGGCAAGATCGACCGGAATTTCGCCAGGCGGCAGGATACCGGTGCCACTAGTGGCGAGGCGAATCAGGTCGGCTGTGCGTCCCTGATAGATGGAGAGAAAAGCGGCGAAAACCGCCGAAACCAGCACCGAACCGAGCGCGTGCGGCTCCTTGCCTGAATCATAGTCGCTGCGCATGACCTTGGCGGGGTTCCATTTGCCGTGCTTGTCAGTTCTACCGATTGCATCGCGCAACGCCCCATAATTGCCATTCATGGCCTGACCGAACTCTACAGCGAGCTGACTCAGCAGACTTTCCTGCGACAGGTCACCCGCGGTCTTGCGAATCTGATGCTTCAGGGCCTCAGGCAGGTTGAAATGCTGGAACAGCGCGACGATGTCGGCGAACGCCTCATGAAAGGCCAGGACATCCGGATTGGTCGGCTCTCGAAACCGCCGGTGCAGACCATCGAGCAGAGCGTGAGTGGTTTCGTGTGCGATGACATCATGCGACAGCGCTGCGAAGTAGACTCCGTGTGGCAAGCCAAGGCCGGCGCTGTCGCCCGCCGCGGTAAAATAGCCAAGCAGCAGCGCCTTTCGATCTGGACTATAGAATGCGTTCGCGGCGCGGATGGCATGCGGATAAATCCGTAGTCGCTGGATGTAGCTGTCCTTCATACCGTTTGTTTCGCCCGGCTGCGGCGCCCATAGCGCAGAGCGACCCAGCGCCCGCTCGAAACGCTCGATGGTCCGCATGGCGACTGCGTACGTCATCTGCTGGTGAAATTGTGGATCGCCCTCGGAGGGCGTCAGCCCGTCTTGCATCAAAAGGTAAGGATGGTTGAGGTCAATCGGCGCATATGCGCAGCGGCTCGCCGGATCGACATCGACTACTTCGATATATTCGCCCACCGGTCCCGGCAGCAGGTCTTTCTCCCAACGTACATCGATTACTGCGCGATTGATCGCTGCGGTGCCCATATCGGTGGCGAGCGACGGATCGACGGCAAATACCTGCAACCGACGGCGATCTGGCGGCCGGACCACGGGCGCCATTGCCGTATCGAGTCGTTTCCTCGCGATCGCATCGCCGGGCGGCGTTGGATACGTAACTGGAGCAACGAGGGATACCGGTACTGACGTCCTGCCGCCGTTCTTCAGTGCCGTGCAAAGTGCCTTTGAGACACCCGGCTGCGCCATCAACGCGTCGGCAATGTTCAACATGTCCCTCGGCGTCAGCGAACGCGGATCCACGGCGGGATCAGGGAGCAGGACCTCGACCGCGGCGGACTGCGAGAGTTGAAGAGCCTCGAGCTCCAGCATCCGGCGGCCGTGTGGGGGCACGGCGCCGAAGTCACCGCCGGTGAGAACGTCCAGGAACGGGAAATTCGCACTGTCGGACGGCGCCTTGACCAGGTCGGCAGGCCTCGGTGGCGCGATGCCTAATGCCGCAAGGGCCTTGAGTTCGCCGCGTCCTAGCCGAGCGGCATCCGGGCTGCCGGCAGCAGAACGAAACAAGGCCTGCCGCACCGCTTCTGCGCGCATCCAATCTTGGCCATAGGCCGCCAGCCTGGCTGCATTCAACTGTATCCAGAGGGCAGCGGCCGCAGCAATTTGCGGCGTGGCCGATGACGTGCCGTTCCCATCGAAATCGACGATTTCCGGACAGCCACGTCGGGCCCAGGTGGTATTTGGCGTGCAGGCGGCGAGGGCCGTTCCCATCTTGGAGGGCGGTCCGTAATTGCCAGCCATCAGATTTAGCGCGAGGTCGGCGTAGGCCCGGTGGTCCGCCATCACCCCGCAGGCGGCGACGACGCGGCCAAAGCGAGCCGGATAGACGATGTTACGCGTAGGGAAGTTGGCGTAGTTGTTGCCGGCCGCGGTGACGATGAATACGCCTTGCTCATACAGGGCATTGACCGCCTCGGCCCAAGCTTGGGAGGCGAGCCCGCCCATGCTCATAGTGATGATGTGGACGAATGTGGCGGGATTGGCCGACAGGCCGTGCACGTAGTCCAACGCCTGAGCGATGGCGCTGTTGTAGAATAGCAGCACACTGTTGGCAACGCGGATCGGCACCACTTCAACCTCCGGTGCGCCGCCGAGGACAGAGAACGCACCAAACGCCTTGCCCGCGAGCAAGCCAAGTGTGCCGGTGCCGTGGCCTGGATTGGCGAGGCCCCCGCTGGTGCCACGATCGGTAGCGTCATCGGGCAGGTCTGAGTCTACGAAGTTGTGTTGGAGGGCCAGGTTCATATGTGCCGGGAGCGAAAGATGACCAGGGTCGTAGCCTGTATCGAGGTGAGCGACGCGTACCCGGCCGGCAGCTGCCGGGCCCACTTTCGCGAAGGCGTCATCGAACTGCGAAAACGCCCGCTTCCGCAACCAAAAGCTGTCGACATTAGTCGGGTAGGACGTGTCCTGTCTGGTCGCGCTGCTGCAGCCTCCAGCTAGCGCGAGGCCCATGGCCTTTTCGTCCCCGGCTAGCCAACGCTGCTGCAAATCCGGTTCCGCGAACTCAATGCCGCCAGCCAGACCGAACTCATCCGAAAGTAACTGGTGGCAGGCGTCCCACGGATTGTCGCCGCTATCGTCCGAAGACAGAACATGCCATGCGACGCCTGCGGCCATTCCTTGGCCAGTTTGAGATCCAATGTTGCGAAATAGCGGTACGGCCTGGTATTTCCGCTGCGCACGAGTCAGTGTCTGTCCGGCAATCGTGGAGTTCGCCTTAACCAACAGTCGCAGCATTGCCAGCTCCATCCTGTCTGGATACCCTCAATCGCGATCCACAGGTTGGGACGGTCCAGACAGCGGCTGAATCGCAACTGTCAGACTTCGCTCCTAGCTCCACACGACGAAGTCCTTCCCCGCGTAGTTCCGGACCCGCTCCAACGCCTCGAAGCCGTTGGAACTGCCATTGTCATTCGAGTTCCCCTCACAGGTATTGAAGGTTGCATCGCCAGCTTCTGAGACAATGCCCATATGCGACCAGTGCGACGAATTCGCCCGGACGAGAAAGAAACTGCCTGGGCGAATCTTCGCCTTGCCGGCAGTGGTTTTTGCATCCTTTTCGCTCAGAAAGTTTCCTGCAGCCTTGGCACGGTCAACGACTGTATCTACGCCGACGGCACTCTTCATCGGCGCCGCCTGCTTGAGCAGATAACTCGCCTGATACAGCATGAAGAAGCTGAAACCCGCACACCAGAGCCACTCCGGGCCCTCCTCACCATCCATGTACATTCGAACCCAAGGACCACTATTTATGCCGCCGGCTTCGACCGGATGCTGCCGGATATGCTGGTGTGCCACAGCTACCGTTAGCGCTCCGAGCTTGCGATCCACGATATCGACCGGATTTAGTGCCCGGACAAATGGCAGCGTCAGCAAATCGTGCTCTGGTTGCGCGTAACGACCCGTCGTGGTCAAACCGTTTGCCTGCTGGAAGTTCTTCAGCTGCTGTTCAGTTGCCGAACCGAAATTACCGTCGATACGGAGCCCGAAGCCGGCCAAACAGAGGCGCTCCTGAACCCACCTCGCCTGCCTCTTTGGACCGCCAAGCCCGATCGGCGCCGCAAGGTCAAGTTCGACGGCGAGATCGCCCGGCAGATAAGCGCCCGGTGCGAGGCTCTTTGGAGCAGCCATGATTTTCAACCTCTGGTGCGCTATTCGAATTCCCTTGGGCAGTAGAACAAACCGCGGCACTAAGCGCCGCACCGCCGACCGCCGTCACCTAACCGCGGAAGGTATCGCTCAGACCGCGTGTCAGTTTATTCTGTACTCTCGCTGCCGCTTCGCCCTTAGTCACGGCACCATCCCTGTTGCTGTCCAGACCCTTGTTCTGCTGGTACTGGACCGTCGGCACCCTGAACATTACAAAAGCCTCGGCCTTGCCGACCGCTGCCGGCCAGAGGATCGCCATGTACACGTCGGATAACGTCTTGAGCTTGTCTTTTTCCGGCTTAAAATACTGCGCCACGTAGTCGAGTTGACCGACTTCGGTCATCGCTGCAAGTTTGCCGGTAGTTGTGCCCAACCCCTTTGCCGTGCTTGGCATGAACTGGATCAACCCGGTCGCGCCGCTCACTTTGTTGACGGTGTTCGAGCGAAAGCGTTCGCCTGTTTCGAAGGCCATACACGCCATCAAAAAGCTCGCGTCACAGCCCAGCTCATCACAGATCGTGATCACCTTGTCCTTAAATGCGGCGCTGACTTTCTTTCCGAAGGCTATCTCGGTCATGTTCTCTTCTCCCCATTTCGGCCTTTTCAACAAAGGGCAGCTGCGTTCCTCTCCGCACGAGAAGTGAGTGATTGATCCCGAGGATCTTTCGGACACTGGCCAGCGCCGCCTCATTCACTTCGATATACGCGACGATGTACCACTCGCCGTTTTCTTCCCTTGCCATGCCCATCGGCTCGGCCCGCCATTTGAGGGCGCCATGGTGCGGCATGAAATAGGTTTCCTGGATGCCGCCGACGGCGCTGAGGCCCTCATCGACAGCGTATTCCATCACTGCGCAGCAGAGCTGTGTCAGCGTGCCCCGCAGTCCGGTAGAGCGCCTGTCAGGAACAACGAAAGTGCGTGTCCACTCGGCCCAATCCGGGCGCCTCGGGACCCCTGATTTCTCGCACATGTGGGGAAAGACTTCCGACACCATGTGCGGTTCGCTGGTCGGGATCAGCCGCGCCGACGTTACCACCCGGTCGTCCTCGATACCCAGGAGATACGTCGCAGCATCGGTATCGAACTGGTCCAGTTCGCGACCATCCGGGCTTGGCGGCCGCCACCGCTTCTGGTGGACAAAAAAATCGTGCCGACGGCGCAGAAATTCGTCGAACTCATTTTCATAGAGATGTCTGTTCTGCGCATTGACGACATGAGCCGTAATCATGGCGCGATCCCCCGACCGTTACCGGGGGATAGTTGCAGCCGTCCTAAAGTACGTCACCTGTCCGATCGGACAGTTGACGTACTTTAGGGATGGATCAAACGTCGTCGCACCGCCTCAACCACAGCTTGCGTTGTGGTGCCGGCGGCCAGACGTTTTGCCAGCGACAAAGAGGATTTCGCTGAGTTCATTGCCGAAATTTCTTAGCAGCGGTAGGGAATGGCAAAAGGTCTGTCCTTTGTGCTGAACAGCTTTAAACAACAGATGGGTACTTATACCTTCTATATATGGCGATCTTACTCGCATGACTCGGAACATAACTCGAATTCTGGTGACATATGCCTCGCCATGTGGCAATTTGTCCATTATATATATCGGATATTTAGGAGGTATTCGTGGCGGAGCAACCATCAAATGAATCGAGAATGCAGGCCCGGCTGAATGCACTATTGGCAGGCCCTGGGGTGGGGTTGGCCATACTGTATGCAGCCGCAATAGGAGCTTATTTTCTATTTAAAGATCTTCAAACGCGCGACCTGTCTCAGACGAGTTCGCAGATTTTTGCGCTCGGCAGTCTGGCTGTTGTCCTGATTTTGCTTTTTGTGGGCGTTCGCATTGTCAACTCATCTTCAGCCACACAAAAGGACGTCATTCCGGACAAAGACCGAAAGCTCCTAGAAGCGCTTATATCCGATTCAAACGAGAAGGCGATTGATCAATACGTGCGCTTGAGCAGTTTGACAGGTGGAACGGGCCTCGCCACCAAACTGGGACTGACGGGGTTGCCGCTGCTGACAGTCGCGCTGACGCTAATTTTCTGCAGTCTTGAGCTCTACAAGCCCGGCACAGGTTTTATGGACCTAACCAAGCTGACTTTGGGTGCTTTCATTGGGTCGTTTGTCCAAAGAGTTGCGACCTCACAATCGGCCGGTTCGGCAGGTCGAGTGCCGCCCGTTGCGTAAGAAATATTCGGACGCAGCTTCCAGTGATGCGCCTCTTCTTGTCTCCAGCAGCCGCGTCTGTCGCAAAGTTCCTCGTCCTGCAGCGCATGCAGCTTAAGAGGCCTTTGCCCGCGCGCATCCGGGCAGTTCGCCACGACCCTGCTTTCGACCATCGCTCTGCTTGAGAGGCCGGCTTTGCCGGCTATCGAGACATTTTCACTCTTGGGGCTGCCTTTGTTCAAGAATCCGCTTCTCGTAATTCACAACGTATGGATTAGCGGTTGCACACCGATGCCCGAGAGCAGGGCAGGTCCCAACTTTCGCAGAATCCATCCGAAACACGCTAAAATTGCGCGACGCTACAATACCATGGTTCATCAGTTCCGCGCCCGTCGCCTGGCCCGCTCTCGCGCCTCCAAGCGCGAGCAATCTGGAGACCAGAAGCAATTTATCCTTCTGGGATGCCATGAGGACCACGCGGTCCGAGACCCCTAGCGCGCCCGGCAGCAAAGTTCGAAAGACGTCCACGTCTACGTCCGGTGAGGCCAGGATCACTGTCCCCACGCGCCCGACTGGCTTGCCTCGCACCTCGCCTTCCATCTTCAGCCGGTTTAGAGCCTCAAGTACGATCCAATTGCCCATACTGTGCGCCATGAGATCAACAGGGCGTGACAAATGTGAATCCAGAATGCTCTTAAGAAGACTTAAGTAGGCGCCTCGTGCGAATGTAGCACTGTCCTGATCATATGAGTGAGCGAACATACTTCCCTTAGAAGGCCATGAAAAAAGAATGGGAACAATCTTCAAGCATCCGTCCAGATAGAAGTATCCCACCCTAAACGCCGACTCCTGAAAATCCTCATTGAACCCATGCGTGTAGAGAAGAACAGAGCGATTGCGCGCACGTGCCTTAACTTCCTGCAAAAAATCAACCGAATCCTTGTATGTAATGATAGAAGCTATCTTAAAGTCGCTGGTAATGGTACCAAAACTGCGCTTACGTGTCGTCGGAAGATCCAGTCTGACCATCCCATAGGTAAGCCGATCTGACCGCGAGCTATCAAGCAGCACCTCGGGTGCACTCGCCGCGATCCCTCTGTCAGTCACGAAAAACAGATCGACCTGGGCGGTATCAGACTCTGGCAAACACGAAAGATCGGCTACCTTAGGCAGCCCTGCAGCGCATCCAACCGAGCTCAAGACTATCCAGCACAGAAACACAAAGCGCCACATCATGGGCGCACTACCCTGATTGGGCTTGGAGGAGGTGGCCGATTGCATCCAGCACGGGAGTCGCGAGCGCCGGAGCGGCCACAGTCAGAATAGCGGTCACCGAGGCAACTGGGGCGAATACGAGTCCCTGCTTGGCAAGATACTCTTGGCGTTCGGACTGCGTACCCTCAGGTAGGCTGATCTCCGAGAATGCTGATACGTCACGGGTCCAGCTGAAGAAGGGCGGCAAGAAGGCCGCGAGCATGACCCCTGTCGAACTGGCACCCCAATAATTCGCCAGAGAGGTGGCTAGCGGCAGCAGAGCCTTCCGACCATCGCTGGAGAGAAAGTCGAGCTGCCATTGAATCAGCGTTCTTGTAATTACCACTGTCAACACCAGAACCACCGCCACCACAATCATTAGTGCCTTGAAGTCATAGAGTCGCCGACGGAGAACTGGAGCAACCAATTCGTCGGCGGTCGCACGGACGGATAGAACCGACAGCGAAACCAGAACAACTATCGTGGAAAAGATCCCCGCGCCGACGTTCCATTGTATCACTTCGAGAGCAAGTGATCTTACGGACTCCGAAAGAAGGCTCTCCTTTACCAATTCATCGATAATTGGTCTTACGATTATTTCGCGGGTGCCCTCCTCGTGCCTAAGAGCGTACACAATCAGCAATCCAGGAAGCACGCCAAGAAGATATAGGTACACGTTTAACGGAAACTGGGCCCTTCGACTGATGACGATAAACGACAGTATGACCGCGATTATTGCAATGAAGATAAGAAGGGCACTTGGAATCGTAAAATCAAGGCGACCGGAGAGATCCATGGCCCTGGCAGTGAGTTTCATCGCGTCTGCAGAGGCAGTTCCGTCAGGCGGGAAGTAGTCAGGCGACAGCAAAGCATGCGTAATCGTCAAAGGCGGCATGGAAGTTGCAGGCACGAGACTCGTCGCCTGCCCTGTCTCACCTGTTGGAACGTGAGCGAAATCATAGCGCACCAAGGGACGGACGACGGTCTTAAAGATGCCGAAGTAAAAGATTGTCGGCAGGAGGATACAGGCAAAGGCGGGCCAGAAACGAACAATCCAATCCGTTCGGCTTGACACGCGCGTCCGCGCATTGGGCGCGTAGCCAAACAGCTTTGTGGAACTCATGGTCTCCCCCCAGCTGACATTGCCTATGAACAGTGCATCAAAATTGGGCGGTGCGCTAGTAGATTGCCGAACTTCAAGAGTCCTGGTTGAGATTTCCCATGGCCTTGGCGTCGTGCGAGTCTTCGGGATACGTACCGGCATCACCGTCTGCCTCAGTTCGACTGATCGCAAAGCGCCTGCAAGAATCATCGATGACCGAAACAGCCTCCAGAAGCAGGTCTGGCGCGCCCGGATTATGCTGGCGACGGCCGACAAGCCGGCTACCGCAACGATCAACCGTATCGCTGGCGTCAGCAAGACGGCCGTCCGGCACGCCGGCAGGCGAGGTTCATCTCAGGGACATTGCCGGCGCGGATCGCTAGACCAGCAGAAGATGCTCTCGGGCGCGGCGCGGCTGAGCATTGCATAGGCAGTCGTCAAAATACTGGATCAGGGGTTAGCGCGTAAGATCGTCAACTTTCAACCACCCGCTAGGAGCGCACTTGCGAATATGCTAATGTTCGGAGAGCTAGTGGGAGGAACGCATGTCAAGACAATATTTGTCACTCTCTTGCCTGTTTCTCTTAATGTACTCCCTTAGCGCGAGTGCGGAGGACAAGTGTCCGGCTGCAGAGATATTACGACCAGATGTCGTGAAGTATGATACATCTGCCCTGACTTTTCTTGCATATAACCATGCGGTTGATCAGCTGGTTAGGAAGGGGCAATCGACCGGAGTTGGGGTCCGATATGATGGTTTTGATCTTTCTTATAACGATGCACAGAACATCGCCTCCATGTATAGCTCTCGAACCAACACGGTTTTGTCCCAAGACGCTAGTGTTTCTCTCATATCCTCGGAGATTCCGCCGGATAATCGCAAGGCTTTTCTGGATTGCATTAGGGCGGCTTCTAGTGACATTGAAATATTTGTAAAGCCCGGCGCCTTTCAGAAACAGTCTTTCCAAGGAACAATCGAATGGCATCCAACTTATACGGTCGATATCACAGATGCAGAAAAGGATGAGAGGGAGGTAAACATAGTCACCACAAACGGTACAGTCGAGTACGGAGAGCGGCTAAAATTAAGACCAAATCAGAATACTCTCTTTCAAATTGATAGATTGGACCTTGACTTACCTTTCTACATGACCGCCTACATCGATAAGCGGGCGAGCGAACAGTTTGAGTTTCCTGCGCGACCAGAATCAACGATTGCTATAGAATTGAGGACGCTTACTACTGACGTTTTCCGAAGGTCGGGGCACTACGGTCCCGAAGCGGCAGATTGGGGGCCGTTCTGCATTTATCCGCAGAAGGGAGGAATAATGCTGCCATCGACTGCAGTTCCGACGAAGTCTGGTTCAGGATACGATTTTGATCGACGAACTGAAGTTAAGATTTCATCCAGCCGTGCGCTTGAAACGTGCATAATTGTACACTCGGGCGGCGTGCCGGACCGCGTAGAGAAATATGGCCACCAAGTCCAAGGCACTCTCTCAGTTGCCGAGGCCTTTGTTCGGAAACTCAAATATTGACGGAAGCATCGGATTGTCCTGCGCGATCAGCGACAGACCTCCTCAACATCGTGAACGGACTGGAGAAGGACGGCGTTGCCCTTCGGGTCCTCGACCACCAGATCGATACTTCCGATCCAGCAGGCCGCGAGATGCGCAGATGCCGGCCGTGTTTGCTGAGCTCGAGACAGCTATTCGGTCCGAGCAGCAGATGGATTGCTAAGAGACCGTTGTGAAAATCGGCTTGCTGGGGTTTCGTTTGAGGCTGGGTTATGATTCAAGCTTAGATGTGGACAAAGCAGAGCCGTGGCCGGATGGCCCAGATCGCCAAAAAGACCAAGCGCTACCCGTCTGATTTGACGGACGAGGAGTGGGAACAGTTCGCACCGCTGATGCCCAAGCCTGGGCGTGGCGGCCGTCCGCGCGAGGTTGAATCCCGAGAGGTGGTCAACGCCGTGCGCTACCTGGTCCGCTCCGGTTGCGGTTGGCGGATGCTGCCGATCCATTTCGGCGCCTGGCAGACGGTCTACGGCTGGTTCCGCGAGTTGGCTCGGCGCTTTCTGTTCCAGACCATCCACGACGTGGCGCTGATGCTGGATCGCGAGCGAGCCGGGCGCGAGGCCAGTCCCACGGCTGGTGTGATCGACAGCCAGTCGGTCAAGGCTCCGCAAGCTGAAACAAGGGGTTATGACGCCGGCAAGAAGATTGTCGGCCGCAAGCGACACATTGCCGTCGATACGGATGGGCGGCTGTTGATGGTCAATCTCACCACCGCCGACATCTCCGACAGTGCCGGCGCTCAGGCGATCCTGGATGGTATCCGCAAGCGCTGGCCCTGGGTGAAGCATCTGTTCGCCGACGGCGCCTATGACCGGCTGAAGCTCATGGACAAAGCCACCTATCTCGACTTCGTGGTCGAGATCATCCGTCGATCCGACGACCAGAAGGGCTTCCAGGTCCTGCCCCGCCGCTGGGTCGTCGAGCGGACCTTCGGCTGGATGACAAGATGGCGCCGCCTCGTGCGCGACTACGAGCAGCGCATCGACGTCTCGCAAGCCATGATCCTTGTCGCAATGGGCGGCAATCTCATCCGACGAAACGCCCATCCGTGAATTTCAAAACGAACTCTAAGGTCATCGGGCAAGGTTTGGACGCAAGGCAAGGCGACCCGGGAGAGGGTAGCCGAGATCGTCGTCATGCGCGCCGATGGGAAGACCGTGGCCGAGATCATGAGGGTCACCGGGCTGTCCAGGGCGTCGGTCTATCGGGCTCTGGGGCTGGCTGCGGGCCGGATCGGGTGAACAAGTAGGCCTATGAAACCGAATAGGGCTCACACTGGCACTACGAAGCGCCAACGATCCTTCTGGCATGGGCAGCAATCCACTGGGACTACACTAGCACTACCCATTCGAGGTTGCCCAATCCCGCCGGACTAGCGCTGTCCTTCCGGTGCGGGCCGACAATCCCATGGGGACACCACTAGCTCTATCGCAACGTCCCGACACCAAGCTGTCGCTTCGGACGAAACAGGCTCGTACCCTTTCCATGAAGACAGCAGCCGACCGACGTGAGAAGCAGCGCGAGAAAGGCCTCACCATTCATTATGGCCGGTTTGCATGGAAGCGGCCGGGGCAAGCCAAGCGTGACCGGTTCGACCTGGGCCGCAATGCGCTGGCCTGGATTGGACCAAGGTGGGACGCTAACCGTGATTTCGGCTGGTACGATGATGAGAGTGGCGGCCGGCACCTCGACCACCTCTTTTGCTTCGAGCTAATGCGGCTACAAAGACGCCTCGGGTCCAACACTTATCGGGAAGCCTTTAACTGATCGGCTCATACACTTCCGCCGCGACCCCCATTCGGCGAGGAAATCCAGACCCCGTCCCTGTCTTGTATCGGGAACTGATCAAGCGAGGCGTTGCCCCGCAAGAGACCGTGCACGTAGCGCGGGCAGGTCAGCCGGCATGGAGAGCCGACCGGACGATTGCGGCATGGGGTTGTATCGACATCGCGGAACACGACCACGACGGGCTGCGAACGGTGAAGTATCGTCCGTTCCCCAAAGGCATTTAAAGCCGACATAGAGACCACAGGAGGTCTGCTGAGGTTTGGATTGGCATTGTGCAAGCCTGCCTAGCGGCGCTTGGTGGCCTCTATCAAGACTTGATCCCCATCAACGGCACACAGGAAGAGGCGAACGACTTGGACAATTGGTTGCGTGCCTACGGCCCGCTGCGAAAGGTGCGCCGCGCATGTCCCTTGCGTAATCGCCCAACATGCTCGGAGAACCTTGCCCTTCGAAGAGCCGCTTTTGTGTTGTATTGGAATGTGCATGCAGACGGTCGGCCACCATCGCGCAACGTTCGCGAGCAGTAGAATCTCCAACGCCGGCTTTTTAGCGGTCGTTGCAATCTGCGCAGTTTCCCTGCTTACCTTCGCGTTTTTGGTGGCAGAGATGCGCCTCGATCAAATTGCAGAAGTTGACAAGCGTCTCCTGCTCTCGCTGCGGAGCCCGTCTGACCTGTCTAATCCTCTGGGACCGGTTTGGTTCGAGGAGATGGTGCGGGATTTCACGGCGCTCGGCAGTACCGGCGTCCTTGTCTTCGTCACCGCAGCCGGAATTGGTTATATGTCCGTGCAAGGCATGGTAAAGGGTAGTCTTTACCTCCTATTCGTCGCCGCGACAGGCAGAGCATTGGATTTACTTTTGAAATTTTTGGTAGCGCGGCCTCGTCCAAATCTTGTATCACACATGGTTTCCGAGAGCACAACCAGTTTTCCGAGTTCTCATGCGATGATGTCCGCTATTATTTATTTGTCGATCGCAGTAATAGTTTTTTCTGACACCAATGCTAACAGGTTGGCTAAGATGTACTTGTTCGTTGTTGCCACTATACTTACCGGTGTAATTGGCGCGAGCAGGGTGTATCTTGGTGTTCATTGGCCGAGTGATGTGCTGGCGGGATGGGCAGCTGGAGCCTTTTGGGTTACCGTTTGTTGGATTTTGAAGATCCTGGTCCGAGGCTCGGTAAAATGACGGCAGGGACGGTCATGGTCTGGGAGTTCATCCAGTGGCCGGGCTTTCTGAAGGCCGCGCAATCGACGCCTCAGTTCCATTTGAGGTTCGACAGGACGAGATCTCTCATACGGAGGTTGCTTTGATCCCGTACGTCTTAAATACCGGTTCCGCCTAGGGTGTGTCCGCCGCAAGTAGTGGCTCACGCCAACGCAGTTGCCCTGCACTTCATGTACTATAATTTCGTCCGCATTCATGCTTCACTGCGGATGACCCCGGCGATGGCTGCCGGCGTGACCGGCAAGCTTTGGGAAATCGGGGATATCGTCGCGCTGATCGAGGCGAAGGAAGCTGAGAAGCACGCGGTGAGTACAAGAAAGAATAGGCATGCAACCTGAAACCGAATTGCTCAGTCAACTGGGACTATATTTTACCATCATGGTTGTTGTCGTTTCTGTATGCGCGACCATTATTGGAGGAATCGCCTTTTGGAAAACCGAGAAAGGAGGCGCCAAGACGTTTAGCCTACTTGTTCAAAGAGCGTCTGCTATTCAGATGGCGACCGTTGTACTCATCATATTGGGCGCCTGTTCACTTCGCATGTTGAACCTAATTTCATCCGAAGCAGTCGTCTCCATCCTCAGCGGGGTTGCCGGATATGTTCTCGGCGGCGTGTCGCGTTCATCGGCGAAGAATGATGAAGCCGACGAAAATTCAAACTGACCCACTACCAGGGCTTTGCAGTTCTTGTGCTGGCTCACTACCGGTCCTCGTGACGGTTTTCCTTGGTACCTGCTGTACAGGTAGCTGCTGGTCGTCACGACACTCGGGGTGGTCCATTTATGCGATACCCTTGTGGAGGTCCGGTTCTCGAGCTTACGGAATGCGCGCCTGCAACAGTCTGGCCAGGGTTCCCGTGTCAAAGCTTGCCGTTACGGCCATAGTCTCTTCTCCCTCGATCACCAGGGGGCGTCCCAGCGGCACAACACGGAAATGCAGCTGAACCAGCCGCAGCAGCCAGAGCGGATTCATCTCGATGATGCTCGTGTCGATACTACGAGCCAGACCCCATTCCACGATTCCTGAAAGCAGGGCATTGGCGACCGGGCTGAGCATACGGCCGCGCTCACGCCGGCCCGGTTCGACACAGTAACGGGTCCACTCCCAGATGTTGGGACCGGAGGGGCGATCTCCTTCACAAAGCTGCGGAAGCACCTCGGACAGAAGATGCGGCCGCAAAGACGGGAGCATGCGCTGATAGCCGATCACCTGGTCCTGCTCGACGTAAAGCATGTGAACTGCATACGTGTCATCAAAGCGGTCAGTTTCCCTGCCGTCGTCGCTGCGCAGAGCCGACCATCCTTTCTCGTCAACAAAGACCCTGTGGCGAAGCCGGAAAGCCTGTTCCATTTCGAGGCGATAGGCTTGGGCGTTTGCGGATGTGACGATATGGAGCATTGGCCGTCCTCCAGGATTGAGATCGGCCGAATATGGTGGAACTGCCGGCACCCCGGCATCACGTGATCCCGTGAGGCTTTTCAATCTATCAGGGAAAGCCTGAGCGCCTCTGCAACGGCGTGGATGGTGGTGCCCACTCCCAGCCGCTCGCGTACGACGCGCAGGTGGGTATCCACGGTGTTCCTGCTTATTGCCAGACGCTCTGCAATGCCCTCGACCGTAAGGCCCTCTGCCGCCCATCGCAGCACGTCTTTCTGCCTGGTCGACAGGTGGACAGGACGGACTGGCAGTTTGCCGTCGACGAGCGAGATTGCATGGCCCAGCGCAAAGGCAGCTATCAGCTGGAGAACCAGACCATAATCCGCCGGGATGTCGAGGCTCTCCCCGGCTACAGAGAAGCCGACCAGCATCCCTTCTACTGTTCTCAGCGCGACTGTCATCCCGTCCCGGAGCCGAAACTCGGTCGCCTCCGCCATGATCCGGGCACCCGTCGCGCCGGTACCGGAAAGCCTGCAGGCATCTCTCCACAGGAACGGCGGACTGTCACGACAGACAAGTCCTATCGTCGGATCATGGTAGAGATAGCCATTCGAAAAATACCGGACCGACCATTCCTGCGGCCAGGCATCCAGAAGCACATGCGACAGCTGCTCGTTACGGGACGAGCCCGGTTGAGGGATCTGACCGGCCAGCAGGTTTGTTGCTCCGAACCGGCCTGCAAATGCAAGAAGAGACCTGCAGATCTCATCGGGCGAACCGCTCTGGCGGATTCCCTCGAGAACGCTGCAGGTGTCATCGAGCCGTCGCCTCCAGTTGCGGGTGTTTCCGGTGGTCAAAACTGCATTGGGCTGTTCCGGTCTGCGAACCATAGTCCTGTCTGACCTGCGGGCTTCCCCCGGCCAGGCCGCCAGGGTGTTCCGGTCCGGACCGGATCTGTTGCCGCCGATTCGCCCAGGGCCCTTCCCGATGTCGACCTGCTCAGGCCGCTGCAGCGTCCGGCCGGGCGGCGTCGACGGTTTTTCTGTTCCTGACGAGGTCTGAACCCTTTTCGCCAATCATCATGACCGGCCCGTTTGTATTGCCACTGATCAGGACCGGCATGATCGATGAATCAATGACCCGCAGTCCGGCAATCCCCCGCACGCGCAGTTCGGGATCAACGACAGCCATTTCGTCCGTGCCCATCCTGCACGTGCCAACCGGATGATAGTCACAGCAGGCATACTGGCGGACATAGGACATGAGTTCCTCATCCGCCCGGGCAGATGGTCCCGGCAGGCGCTCGGTCTCGATGTGCCTTGCAATCTCGCTCTGGGACAGGACCTCGCGAATGATGCGGATCGACTTCAGTGCCATCTCCCGGTCAAAAGGATCACTGAGGTACCTCGGGTCGACCAGTGGCTCGTCGGAGGGATCGGCCGACTTCAGCCTGACGGACCCGACCGCTCCTCGGGCGCAGGAAAGTCGAATTGACCGTAAAGCCGCGCGCGTCTGGCAGAACTGTCTGCCCGCCTCGAACGACAGTCGCCGGTGCGAGGTGAATCTGCAGATCCGGACGTGAGGCGCCATCTGTCTGGAAGAAACCGCCGCCCTCGACAATTACCGAGGCTGCAGGTCCATTGCGGTAGAGCAGCCAGCGGATGCCATGCAGAAGCGCTCTCGGGTAACGGTCATGGCCGTCATAGCTGACGGGCTGCCTGAGCGTCAGATGCACGTTGGTGCACAGATGGTCCTGAAGGTTGCGGCCAACACCAGGAAGATCGGCAACCGGCCGGATGCCCAGCGCTTCCAGCTCGCCGGCGGGGCCAATGCCCGACAGGAGCAGCAGCCTCGGTGAATTGATGGCGCCGCCAGATACAATGATCTCGCGTTCCGCCTTCAATGTCATGCAGCGCTGGCCATCTGCCAGTTCGACACCCGTTGCCTTTCCATTCTCGACGACGATGCGGGTCACCCTGGCATGGGTCTTCACTGTCAGGTTGGCGCGGTCCGCCACCGGATGAAGGTAGGAGACAGCCGCCGAACGCCTGCGGCCGTCGCGGCAGGTGACCTGATAGAATCCGGCGCCATACATCGTCTCGCCGTTGAAATCGGGATTGTACGGCAGCCCGTACTGCTGGACCGCGCGAACAAACGCCCGGGTCAGCGGATGCGGGCTTATCTGGTCAGAAACCGCAAGAGGTCCACCCAGACCATGATAGCGGTTCGCCAGCCTGTCATTGTCTTCAGACCTGCGGAAATAGGGCAGGACGTCCTCATAGCCCCAGCCTTCGTTCCCGAGGGCCGCCCAGTTGTCATAGTCCTCTTTCTGGCAGCGAATGTAGATCATCGCGTTGATCGAACTGGAGCCGCCAAGCGTCTTGCCCTGCGGATACCAGATCGAACGGTTGTCCAGATGTTCCTGCGGCACGGTGTGGAAGCGCCAGTTGACCCCGGGACCGAACAGTTTGCCTATGCCCCCGGGAATGTGGATCATCGGATTCCAGTCGCGGCTGCCGGCCTCGAGAAGCAGCACCTTTACTTCCGGATCCTCGCTAAGCCTGCTGGCAAGCACACAGCCTGCCGAGCCTGCCCCCACTATGATGTAATCCCACATGCGTTTCCTCCTGCACTACTGCTCCGCCAGTAGCCGCCCGGACCGAGCCTGGCATGCCGCCGGGACCTTCAGCCGGCGTCCCGGGCCAAAGGCCGCTATCGCCCGCGGAAAACGGGCTGCCGCTTCTCGGCAAATGCCCGAAGTCCTTCAGTCCGGTCCTCCATCGCGAAAGCCTCTACCGCGAGTGCGTGTTCGATACGCAGGCCCTCGTCGAGTGGCGTCCGTTCCGCGGCCTGGACCGCACGTTTGGCGAAAGGAGTGATCGCGACCGAGTTGTCGGCAATCGAGCTACCCAGCTGCAGGGCCCGCTCGAGCAGTCCGTCGTCCGGAACCACTTCGCTGACCAGGCCCTTCCGCTCTGCAAGTCCCGCATCGACCATCTCTCCGGTCAGGATCATCTGCATGGCGAAGGACTTGCCCACGACCCTGGGCAGCCGCTGCGTGCCTCCGTCGCCCGGAAATGAACCGATCCTGATTTCGGGGCATGAAAACTTCGCCGTTTCTGCCGCAAGGACGACGTCGCACAGAAGAACAAGCTCCAGCCCGCCGCCCATCGCAAAGCCGTTGACGGCGGCAATCAGCGGCTTCGGGAAACGTTCGACCGCACGCCAGCTGTCCAGACGTTCGGGATCGGCATAGGACGCAAGGCCTCTGGCGAGCATGTCCGATATGTCGGCTCCTGCCGAGAACGCGCGGCCAGCACCCGTGAGGACCACGCAGCCAACGCTGGAATCCTGTTCGGCACCCCGCAGGCAGGCTGCGAGCTCTTTCAGCAGCGCTTTCGACATGACATCCCGTTGAATGGCGCCAGCGTGATCGGTCCGGC
This sequence comes from Mesorhizobium sp. M0276, assembly GCF_040321755.1. Lineage (NCBI taxonomy): Bacteria > Pseudomonadati > Pseudomonadota > Alphaproteobacteria > Hyphomicrobiales > Phyllobacteriaceae > Mesorhizobium > Mesorhizobium sp. M0276. The sequence continues at coordinate 197,639 of NZ_JAMYSC010000003.1, forward strand.
GCGATGCCGTCGCCCGGCACGATCATGTGAACATAGGGATGTGGGTCATCGCCGACCCAATGTGTGGAGCACGCGGCGATGCTGATCTTGGCGTCGAGGTGCCTGCGATCGGCCGCGATCGTCAGCATCGCCTCACGGTCAGTTCGTGCCGTTCGATCTGGGAGAGCCCTGATGGGCCGCCATTGGACTTGCCACCCAACAGGCGATCCATCGACCATTGCGAAGTTGGCACATGGATCAATACAGCGCTCAGTTTCGCCGCCGAGAATTGAAGCTGGCCACGCGCGTGTCCTTCGACTGGGATGCGGAGAAACTCACCGATTTTAAAGCGGAAAGAAAATTTCGTTGCGGCTCAGTTGGCGACCATTGCTTGCGTGTCGACACTCCAATGGTGCGTCTTGTCTCCTCAAGCTCGATATCCAGCACCGACAACTGACCCGTGAACTGTTCGAATTCGATTTGATGGGCCGACAACAATGCCAGCATATCTGAGTTCAGCAGGAGGCTGCGGCTCGTGATCTGGCATCCCACTTCCAATATATTTCTTGGCTGCTGTATGCCCCTCGTCTGAAACATCTTTTCGAAGAGATGACGAGCCGGCGATCCATCTCGACTAACAATCCAAGGATATTCAACGGTGTCGCCTATCGAAACGTTTCCGCGCTTACACAGCGGATGGCCGCTACGAGCGACAATGGAAAGCGGAAGCTCGATGAGCCCGACGCAATCAAACTCATCCTCCCGATGCTGATGCCGCAGTGCCCCGACCATGAGATCGATCTCTCCGGTCCGCAACTGTTGTAGCAGATCGTCGTAGGCGCCATCGGCAATGATCACTTCCAAGTTGGGAAAGGATCTCAGCGTCAGCAAAACCGCGTCGGGTATGAGTTGTGCCCGAGCGAAGGGCATCGACCCGATACGGAGCGTCCCGCCACGAGTACCGCACCCAATGGCGATTTCGTCGGTGCCAAGCTCCAGTTCGCGGATCGAAGTCGCGAAACGTGTTCCCGCGTCGGTAAACAGAATTCCTGTGGAAGTCCGATGCATCAGCAGGCACCCGATGGTGAGTTCGAGCGCCCGGATCGTACGCTTGAGCGAAGTTGCGGAAACGCCAAGGGCAGCCGAGCTCGATTCCCACTCCCGGGTTTTTGAAAGAGAGGCGAGCGCAATGAACTGAACAGAGGATATCTGGTAGAAATGATCGGCCGAGAACGAGTCGGGCCTTGCCGACCAATAGCCACGTTCCAGCTCGCCGATTGCTCGATTGACGCGATCGATCAATTTTGACCCGGGCGACGTCGGAAGCATACCTCCTCGATGGCGCACAAAAAGCTCCTCGTCGCACCATTCCTCCACGCATGCGATGGCCTGTGAGACAGCTGGCTGAGTAACGAACAATTCGCATGCCGCCCGGTTGACGCTTTGCAAGCGCGCAACTGCGCTAACGGCCCGCAGATGCCGGATATTGGGCATGCTATTCGCTCTCATCTGCCACCCCATCCTCGGAGGACCGTTCGAACTTCGGTAAGGAGCCCGCTTGGTATCGCCCCGCGTGAGCGCAGGGCGATACCTCGGTGTCGGTGCGCCAAAGCAGGGAGCCGCGGCTGCATGAACGTTGGATCAATCAGGCTTCGCCCGATATGCGTCTGGCAGGATCATGACCTCGTCAGCACGGGTGTAGCCGCCGTCTTTGACTTCCTCGATCAGAACCATCGTGAAAGGGCGTGCCCCTTCGCCGAAATAGCCTACGAAGAGCTCGGTGACGGAATGGGCCAGTTCGGCTTTCTGCTTTCTGTTCAGCGCGGCTTCGGGGAGTTTGATATTTGCAAAGGGCATCGAGAATTCCTTTTGTCATTCGTATATTTGCTTCGACTGATCATTGAAGGATTGCCTGTGACGCCCCCCAAGGTGCGACAGGTTGCGTCAAACCAACGGCTCGTGAGCAAAGCCAGCTGATGTCGCGTGGACGCTGGCTGCCACTTCACTTGTGGCGTCTTGGGTCGGGGCTGTCGACTTCTCCTTCAATGCCTGAATGTGATAGCCGATAAACGCGCGCCGATAATCCAGCCGCCTTTGCATTCACTGTTTAATGGGTGCTAACAATGAGCGCATGGATCACCTTGATAGTATGCGCTTGTTTTTGAGGGTTGTTGATCGTCGTTCGTTCACGATGGCGGCGTCAGACCTCGGAATTCCGCGCTCGACGACAACTGTAGTGATCCGCGAACTTGAGCGGCATCTGAATTGCCGACTCCTCAATCGAACAACGCGCGTCGTTAGTCCGACCGTTGATGGCCAAATATACTATGGACACTGCGTCGCTGTGCTTGCGAGCATAGACGAAGCCGAAGCCAGTTTTCGCAATCCTCAACCGAGCGGTTTGTTACGGATTGACGCCCACGGAATGCTGACCCGCACGTTTCTGCTGCCGAAACTGTCGGAGTTTCTTGCCCGTTATCCGCAGATCGACCTGGACATCGGTCAGGGCGACCGTTTGGTTGACTTGGCGCGTGAGGGAATTGACTGTGCTATTCGTGTCGGCGAGCTAACCGACAGCACGCTGATCAAGCGTCCTCTGGCAAGCATTCCGGAGATCACCTGCGCCAGTCCGGCTTATCTGGCTCGACACGGCACGCCGCAAAGTCCGGATGAGTTGAACTCTCACCAGATGATTGGTTTCATATCCTCACGGACGGGAACCATGATGCCACTCGAGTTTCGGGTCGGCGGCAAGACGATGAAAACAACTCTCCCGAGCCGCGTGACCGTCAATGACTCAGATACATCAGCCGAATTGGCTCGTCTTGGCTTCGGTCTCGTGCAGGCGCCGCTTTATCGCTTCTCAAAAGACCTGGTCAATGGCACGCTGGTGGAGGTGCTAAAGCCGTACAGGCCTACGGAAACCATCGTATCGGCTATCTATCCGCAAGCGCGTCAGACCTCTCCCCGCTTGAGGGTGTTCCTCGATTGGACAAGCAAGGTGTTCAGCAAGATTGGCTAGGCAGATTGCTTGTGAATGCCGCGGCCACACCCTTGCCGGAAATTTCTGAGCCGCAAGCGTCGCTCGCCAGGCCACTGCCCGCCCACAAGCAGGCGAGCGACCGGAGGCGCAGACGAACTGACCAGCAGGGGCGACTTTCGATTCAGGCGTGCATGGCGCCGCACGGGCTCAGAAACACCATTTCATTGTCCATGGCCAAATAGGGCTGCAGGGCAATGAGAAGGGTTCGGATATAGGGCGTCGCGAGATGTGCCAAAAACGCGTCGCGGTTTTTGTAGACTTCGTAGAAGTGGAAGATGCCGGGATTAACAATGTCGCGATTGAGTTGGTAGAACACGCAACCTGGTTCTGCTCGCGTTGGTTCAACGACCGACATCAGCAGCCTTTCAAGGGCGTTCTCCATTCCCTCCACGGCATGCAGCTTGACAATAAGCGCATATCCCTGTGCCCCCCAGGGGGAAGCCTGCGGAAATTGTGAATCAACAACTCTGGTACTCATGCCGTCCTCACTTACTGTGTGTATTTGAGCTAACAATCGTGCTCGTTTCAATCCGTATTTGATCGCTTTGCCGCCCCGGTGAAGGATTTGATAAAAGGTCTCCGAACGAGCCTTTCGCCATGATGCGGACGGTGCAAATGTGTGGTCAATTTCATCTGGAATTGAATTTTCCTCACGCCGGGAAATCAAAGGGCATGGCACATAACAAGTGCCATGCCCTCCAGATCAACGAGCCCACATTTTTTTGTATTGGTCTCTATAGTTATTGCTTGGATCGTAGACTCCCTTGTCACCACCTTCGACGCCAACGTTCTCGGCCGTAACGAGGTGAGGATAGGAAACGAAGCTGCTCGGTTCCTTGCCGTTCAGGGCTCGCACGATTTCGTCCGCGATCTGCCAACCATGGGCCTGCAGCGGTTCGGCCACTGTGGCTATCTGATGTTCGTGGTTGCGGATCCGGTCAAAGGCGGCCGGGCTGCCGTCGCCAGCCGCAATCATGTAGGGTGCAGCATCGGGCTCGACGCCGACGGCGCTGAGTGCTGGAATAGCCGCATCCCAGTACAGATCGTTGATCGAAAGCATGTATGTCAGCTTGCTGCCGAGCTTTTGATAATCGGCGACCGCGACAGCGCCCATACGCTGCTGAATTTCCTCAAACGGGAAATTGTTAATCGCCAGGATCGCGGCCTTGGAGCTTTGCTTGATTACATCTCCCATGGCGTCTTCCTTGATGCGGCACAGCGCGAATTGATCGCCGCAACTAACAAGCGAGACGGCGGCCGCTCCTTTGCTTGCCACAAGGGCGCAGGAGGCTGCGACCTTAGCAATCTCAACCGGATCACTGCTGATATTGGTGAACAGGCCCGGATATTTCGACTGAAAACCGGAGGCCTCGCCCGTATGGTTTCCGACAACGATGATCCCCGCAGCCTTCGCTTCATCAATCAGTTGACCCGCTGATTTCGGCTCATAGCTACTGACGACGATAGCTTTCGGCGAAAGGGCGATGGCTTGGGACAGGGCGTCCAGATTGGTGCTGGGAGAATTTTGACCGTCGATCAGCTTGACGTCCCAGCCGATCGCGGCGGCCGCTTCCTTCAAGCCGTCATACACCCCGATATCGCCGGGATTGTTCGCGTTGGAGGCGCTATAGACGATCTTGACGTCTTTCGGCGCTGTGAAGCTGGACGTTGGTCCATCCCATGTCGAACTGACGCCGGCTGCGTGATTGACGATCTTCTGAGCTTCAGCCAATACGGGATCGGCCGGAAGGCTCTGGTTTACCTCGCAAACGGCGCCTTCCGGCAGCGCTTCGGCCGCGTAGGCCATCGGTGCGAAGGTGGCAGATGGCATGCTGGACAGTGTCGTCAGCAACGATGTGGCTATAAAACACGGGCGGATGAATCGTGAGACCGGCCGTCTTTTGGAATGTGTCATGTTCGCTCCTCTCTCTTTTTCTTTGAGATCATCCGCCGCGGCATGACGGCCGCTGCGGTGAATTTGCTTTGTGTTATCGATTGCCCCCGCGGCCGGACGAGTATGTCGCCAGGCCGACGCCAAGGATCAGGGTGACGCCGTTGAAGAGCGGGACCACGAAAAACTGTGCTCCCAACTGCTGCAAGCCTGAGATGCCTATCCCGAGCAGCATCACGGCAATCACCGTTCCCCAGGGGTTAGGCCTGCCCGGATTGATCGTCGTTGAGCCAAGTATGGCGCCGACAAAAATCGGTAGAAGGTAATCTGGGCCAGTACTGACGGACCCAGTCCGCAGTCTCGATGCCAGGATGATGGCGGCAATAGCAACGATCAGGCCCCCGAAGACATAGGTGCCGAGGACGATCTTTCGCGATGAAATGCCGGTCAGTTCGGCAGCCCGTCTGTTGGCGCCTAAAGCATAAAGCTGTCTGCCGGTCTTGGTGTATTCGAGCACAAACCATGCCAGGGAGGTGATGACAATCACGTAGACAGCCGCGACCGGCAGGCCGAAGAGCTTGGCCGAATAGATATTGGTGAAGCCCTTGGGCAAAGATCCGAATAGCTGCTGGCCGTTGGTGTACCAGTTGGACAAACCGTATGCGATTGTCCCGGTTCCCAATGTCGCGATGAAGGAATTGATCCGGAAGTAGTAGACGAGGATGCCGTTGATCAAGCCAATCACCGTGCCGATGCTGAGCACCAGAACGATCGCAAGGGGCCACGGAATGTTCTGCTTGACGATAAGACCAATCATCAAGATGTGCAGAAGTCCGACGACGAAGCCGATCGACAGATCATATTCGCCAATGATGATGATCAGCATTTCAGCGATGGCCAGTATCGTGACGATAACCATCGCATCAAGAATCGAGCGTGCGGTAGTGACCGTGGGAAAGGTGTCCGGCACCAGCACGGAAAAGGTGACAACCAGGAGCAAGGCCAGCAAAAGCAGCAAGTACTTCGATAAGACCGTGCGGGCCGTAGACACAACAAATTCTTGCATGAGATTTCACTTCTTAGTTTAAGGCGCCACTCGCCGCGTGCGTGATCGTTGCGACGGACAAGTCAGCTGCGGATATTTCTTGTGCGATGGTGCCCCGATCGAAGGCGAGTACCCGTCCGCAAATCATGGCGAGTTCCTCGAAGTCACTTGAGATGACAATGACGCCCAGACCCCGTGCAGCGAGCTCATAGATCAACCCATAGATTTCCGCCCTCGCCCCGACATCGATGCCGATGGTCGGGTCCTCGAGGACAAGGACGCGCAAATCCACATTTAGCCATCGCCCCAGCACCACCTTCTGCTGGTTACCGCCTGAGAAGAATCCAACCATGGTTTCGGGCCGCAGTGGGCGCAGCATCACCTGGCCCGCCAGCTCCGTGGCGCTGAAACGCTCGCGCTTCTTCCCGATCAGCCAGCCGGGATGCCTTTTTGAGATCTTCGGATTGATGAAGAGATTTTCTCGCGCCGTGAGCGTCATCGCCAGCGCCTCCTGTTCACGTCGGCTCGTCGCAAAGCCAATCCCTAAGGCAATGGCGTCGCGGACGGATTTGAGGGAGGTGGCGATGCCGGCGAGCTCAATCTTTCCCGCGGTAAAGGGCGCTATACCGGCGATTGCGCGGCCGACCTCTTCGTGACCTGCGCCGCGAAGACCAGCCAGTCCCAAGATCTCGCCGCGCCTCAGTGCCAAATCGATGGGCTGGATCGCATCGCCGATCAGTCCGCCCTGGATCATGAGAACAGGGCCTCCATCCGGCAGGTCCACCGGGTCGCGCCGCTGTGCGACCTGGCCGGTGCCGACAATCGCCTTGACGACCTCGCTGTCAGAGATGTCGTCGATGGAGCGATCGGCCACCACTTGGCCGTCACACAGGATCGTCACCCGGTCCGCAATTCGCCTGACTTCATCAAGGCGATGGGTAACAAAAATGATGCTGATGCCCTGGGCCTTCAGTCCAGCCAGGATCTCGAAGAGGCGGTTTACGTCTGAATCTGGCAGGCTGGCAGTGGGCTCGTCCAACACCAGAACACTGCATTTGTTTGCAAGCGCTCGCCCGATCGCCACTAAGGACTGCTCGGCACGGCTGAGATCGGCGACCTTTGCGTCGACATCGATCGAACCGGCGACCCCGGACAGGGTTTCGATCGCCTGCTTCCGAACGTCGCGCCAGGAAATGCGGCCCATCCGCTTGGGATAGCCGCGCACCAAGGCAATGTTTTCCGCGACGCTAAGACTATCCACCAGGGCCAGATCCTGATGGATGAACTCGATGGTCGACTCTGCCTGCAAGTCGTGGTTCGGTACCAGCCGGGTCTCGCCACTGTCGCATTTATGGTAACCAGCCAAGATCCGGATCAGCGTGGACTTGCCAGCCCCGTTTGCACCGAGCAACGCATGGATTTCACCAGCATTCACGTTGAAGGTGACGCCGCGTAGCGCCTGGAAATTGCCAAACTGCTTTACGACGTTGTCAATCATCAGACGGGGCGTTGGGCTTGGCTTTTCGGCTTCGGCAGACGCAGCCAACAAAGCGATTGACGGGGAACCGGCTAACGGTAGGTCGCCCGCCTTGCTTGCCTCATCTTGCATTTGCATGAACGGGACCATTTGGCCTTGCTCCTCCCCTGCGGCAACTCGCGTGGCGTACACATCTGCCGCACTTGCCATGCGATCCCGCCTTCGGCGATCCAACACTCCCTTTGGATCGACCGGCGATTTTTCGACATGACCGGCAGGCGCTAAGGCCCCTGGTTGTCCTTGCAAAATTCTTACAGCATCCGGTGTTCCAGGCTGAATAAATAGTCCTAGCAGCGCCATAAGTTTCTTCGCCGGCTTCAGGTGACGCGCGGGACTCTCAAGCAAAAGATCCGCTGTCCTTGCGAACGGCGGATCTCTAAAATTCGGTCTGGCTGTCACTGCTTTCGCACGTCGCTCAGCGCGGTTGTCAACTGTTGATCGTGACCCATTTCAGATCGGACATTACCTCGATGTCGGCCCCAGTGCCCTCCTTGCCGAACCCGCTGTCGCCGGTCCCTCCGAACGGCACATGAGCTTCGTCCTGCAGGGCGCTGGTATTGATGTGGCACATGCCCGCCTCGACATGTTGCGCAAAGTGCAGCGCCTTATCGATGTTGCTGGTGAAGATCGCCGATGAAAGACCATAGTTGGAGTCATTGGCCAACCGCAGCGCCTCTTCATAATTGGACACCGAGTAGACCGACACGACCGGGCCGAACGTTTCGTCGCGGGCGCACAGCATGCCATCCTTGACGCCGGCAAGAACAGTCGGTTCCATGCGGTTGCCATGCCACTTTCCGCCCGTGAGCAGTTGAGCGCCATTGTGGACCGCGTCCAGGATATGCTCCTGAACCCGCTTGCGCTGGCGCTCGGAAATGATGGGTCCGATCACCGTCTCTGGGCTTCGAAGATCGCCAATCCCAAGCCTGGAGACGAATTCGACGAACTTCTTTACGAACTCGTCATAAACGCCTTCCTCCACATAAATGCGGCTGTTGCCCATGCAGACCTGGCCTTGATAGGTAAAGATGCCCATCGACCCGGCTGCCACCGCCTTCGGAATATTGGCGTCGGCCAAGACCACCATCGGACTTTTGCCGCCCAACTCCAGGGTCACGCGCTTATTGTCGCGCGCGCAGATGGACTGGATGTGCTTGCCGACCCGGCTGGAACCGGTGAACGTGACCATCGCCACATCCGGATGCCCGGTCAGTGCATCGCCGATATCGACACCGTAGCCGGTCACGAGGTTGAATGTTCCGGCGGGAAAACCTGCATCCTCGTAGACCTTTGCCAGCATGCCGCTGATGATCGGTGCTTCTTCCGAGCAGAGAAGGACGACGGTGTTCCCCAATGCCAGCGGATTGGCCGTCAGACGCACGCCTTTGATCAGGGGAACATTGAAAGGTGTGATCGCGGCGACGACGCCGAGCGGCGCCCGCATCGACATCGAAATGCGTCCCGGAACATCGGACGGAATGGTTTTGCCGGTCGCCGTCCGGACCATTCCCGCAGCAGCGCGCATGAAGGTGAGCGCGCGGCCGAATTCGTGTTCGGCCTTGCGCAATGGTGAGCCGATTTCATCGACCAGAGCGTCGACGAATTCAGTTTTTCGCGCAAGCAGCAATTCTGAGGCCCGGAACAACAGGGCCTCGCGTTCTGTGACCGTCGTGCTTGCGTATTTCGGGAAAGCGGCCTTAGCGGCGGCAACGGCGCGGGCGACATCGCCTGCCGCCGCAAGTGCGGCACGACCATAAAGAGCACCGGTCTCCGGATTGAGGTCATCGAACCGTCGCCCACTTTCGGCCTCGCTCCAGGCACCGCCGATAAAAAGTCTGGTTTCCTTCAAATTCTCAACCATCACTGCATTCCTCAATCAGTTCGTTATTTGGACTGGATGGTTGCAATGAATAAGCCGAACAACGCAGGACGGGGTTATAAGGAAAACCGTATCGGCGAATAATTTCGTGCGCGGTGACGCTGATCCCGGCAAGCGCGAAATTGGGACGGGCCGGGATGTGCCCGCATCTCTGGTACAGAATACGGCGGAAGCCTTGCCGTGTGGACGCGGTCAGGGCCGTTGTCGGGTCCGTCCCGCCCACAGGTTCCACGCGCGATCGACCTGGCCGGAATTGGTTTCGTCCGCCAACGCGGCCTCACCTTCGGTTAAGGCGGTGTACTCGCCCATGGTGATGGCGGTCATCTGCACCTTGGCGTTTTGCTCGGCGTAGACTGCCCGGAAAACGGCCTGACGCACGTCGCGGCCCACGACTGTTATGCCGTGGCCTCGCATGAGCACCAGCGCCTGCCGGCCCAACGATGCTGCGAGATCCTGTCCCATCTTCAGATTTCTCACCAGCATGTCGCAGTCACAGCCTTCAAAGACCGCCGCGTCGTAAACCGCGGTACAGCGCCCGATAAATCCAGCCATATGGGTGACAGCGGCAAAACGCTGCGATTTGGAAATCGTAAAAGGAAGTACAGCGGGGGAATGGGAATGGACAATCCCGTACACATCGCTCCGTTCCTGATAGATCGCAGCGTGAATGAACCGCTCCAGGTACAGATGACTGCCGCTCCCGTCGATTTCATGGCCCTCAAGGTCCAGCGTGACGAGATCGTCCAGGCTCACCTGGGCCGGCGCCAGACTGCGGGAGATGATAAACTGGCCCGGGGTTGCCGGGTCGCGCCCGCTGACATGACCAAAGCCGTCCAGCACTCCTTCCTGGAACAGGATGTGGTTTGCCATGACCACGTCTTGATGCAGTTCCATTCGCTCTCTCCTGCCAGCGGCGTGCCTACTCTCCCATCCACCTCAGGCCCGTCTATCGCAGCCTGATATGGATGTTCTTCTCCTGGGTGAACGCCAGCAGTTCGCTGAGGCATTCCTCTCGACCGATCCCGGATTGCTTGAACCCGCCGAACGGTGTGCCGAGGAAATGCTTGGAGACTTCGTTGATCCAGATAAAGCCGGATTTGATCCTGGCGGCCGTCAGATGCGCAAGATTGAGGTCGTTGGTCCAGATCGAACCCGTCAACCCGTATTCGACCGAATTGACGTCGAAGATCATGGAGGCCCAGTCACTCCAGCGCAGAACCGATAGGATCGGTCCGAACACTTCTTCTCTCGCAATTCGCATGGACTGCGTCACATCCACGAAGATCGTCGGTTCAATGAAAAACCCGTTCTTCAGCTCTTGCTTGTCTGGCCGCTTGCCGCCGTGGAGAAGCGTTGCGCCTTCACCCTTGGCCACATCGATATAGTCCAGAGTTTTCTTGTATTGCACTTCGCTGACCAGTGCGCCCATCGTGGTCGCCGGATCGGTGGGCACACCGGGCTGGAACCGCGCGACGTGGTCCTTTATCCTGCTTACGACGGCATCGTGGATGGCGTCGTGCAGGAACAATCGGCTGGTCGAGCCGCAGGACTGACCACACCAGGTGAAATTCATCCCGCGGACTGCCGCCTCGGCAACCTCATCGGGATCGGCGTCGGCAAAGGCGACAAGCGCGTTCTTGCCGCCGAGTTCAAGCAGGATCGGCTTGAGGCCCTGCGATGCACCTCGCATGACGGCGCGTCCTGTCGGCACGCTACCGATCAGGGTGACCATTGCAACTTTCTCGTGCGATGTCAGAGCGGCGCCCACGACCGCCCCGCCCGTCAGCACGTTGAAGACCCCGTCGGGAAGTAGATTGCCGATGAGTTCGGCAAGCCGCAAGGCCGAAAGCGGTGCCTGCTCCGGCGGCTTCATGATGACGCTGTTGCCAGCCGCGATCGGGGCGGCCGCCTTAGCGGCCGTAAACATCAAGGGATGGTTAAACGCCACGATGCGGGCCACAACGCCCATCGGCTCGCGGACACTGAAATTGACCGCATTCGGTCCCACCGGGATCGACGCTCCCTTCAGTTCCGTAACCAGTCCGGCGAAGAAGTCCCACTGGTTGGCTGCATTCAACACATCTCGAGTCATTTCCGCGACGGGGTTGCCACCATCGGCTGCGTCCAGAAAGGCCAAATCTGCACAATTTGCCCTTATGACAGTGGCGACCTCACGCATGATTTTGGCGCGATCGAGCGGAGCGACCTGCGACCACTGCTCGAATCCGGACTGAGCTGCTTCGACTGCCCGATCGACATCGGTGGGGCTTCCCCAACTGAATGAGCCCACAGCCGTGCCATCAGCTGGGCTTAGCGATTGTCCAATCTCGCCGCCCTGGGTCTCATACCATCTACCGCCATAGAACTGGTCCTGATGAACAGGCAAAGTGCTGGCAAGTGTTTGTTGGATGCTGGTCATTTCGCAAATCCACCTTCTTCGAAATTGTTTTGCAACATTAGTCGCATGAAGGCCGGTAGACGCATTGCGAATGCGTGCTCTGTGATTAGATCTCTGTCGGCCGGCGGCCGATGAGGGAAGCTCGCTCGCCGGATATCAAACCGCCGTACGCTTGAGGCGATGGTCCAGCGCTTCGGAAACGAGGTCGTTAAGAATTCGGTGCGGCTTGCTTGCCCTTGCTGTGTGGGTGCGCGCATGGACGGTGGCAATCTCGCGTGCCAGATCGCCATTGAGCCCCAAGGCATCCAGTGTTTCCGCGCTCATCATCATTTCCTCCGAGCGCCGCGTTCCGTGCTGCGTCAACCGGTCGAAATGGTACGACGCGATCTTCGGCCAGCCGAGCCCGGGGTAACTCGAAGAGAGTGAGGCGAGGATGATGTCGAAGCATCCTGAGGCTTCGGCAGCGAGAAGTGTCTCAACCGTAATCGCCTCTAAACCCTTTACGAACAGGGATCGGACCATCTTGATGGCGGCGGCGGCGCCCGGCCCTGTGCCAACTATCTGGCCATTGAAACCAATCGCCTCGAGCAGGGGCCAGAGCTTTTCCACTGTAGGTCCGGCGATACACACAGGCGTTCCATGCCCATTGGGATGGACTGGCGCCATGACGGCCATATCGAGGTAAGCGGCACCGCGCCCGGTAATGACCTCCGAGGCTTGGCGCTTAACTGCCGGTGCAACGGAGTTGATGTCGATGATGGTCTGGCCGGGCTTGATGTCTTGCGCGGCGGATTCAGTGGCGGCCAGACACTGCGAAGCTGTGACGGCTGAAAAAATCCAGTCACAGCCGTCATAGCCATGAGGACCCGGCAGGATCGCGATACCACGCCCGTCCATTGCTTCGCGCATGCCCTGCGATCGGTCAGGATCGGTCAGGACAACATCCCATGCAGCGAAGTGCATCCCGGATTGCCTTGCGACGAGTGAATCGGCGAACGCCCTTGCCGCCTCGCCAAATCCGAGAAATCCAATTTTGCTGGGTCGCTCAGGTGAAGACGGTTCCATCCATCAACTTTCTCGCGGTCGAGATGACGGCTGCGCTCTCAAAACCTGCCTCACCGATCCTCACAGACAGATCGAGTATCCCGGATGGGTGGTCGATGGTGACTGCCTTTTTGTCACCGGATGGCACAACGGCGATGTCGCTTCCGACCGCCCCCGGTAACAAGCAAGCCGTCGCCACTGACACAGCCCCGAATACACCAATGGATTTATGGCATCGATGCGGAATGAATGTGCGTGTCGAGACGCTGGCGCCCGACCGCGAGGGGCTGACCAAAGTCATCTTGGGAACCGGCCGGTCCGAGACATCGCCGAGCTTCATGAGTGGCCCCGCCTTCAACCGGATGGCCTCCAAGGCAGTCCGAAGCTTTTTGTCGGCCTCCAGTTCGGCCGGTGCTTCATGTCCGCTGATCCCCAGGTCCGCAGCTCGAATTATGACGCACGGCATTCCATTGTCGATGAGGGTGACGCTGATGCCGTCGATCACATCAGTCACGTTGCCGGTTGGCAGAAGGGCGCCGCAGGTCGAACCCATCGTATCGCGAAACTCGATCGGGACGCCGGCGGCCGTGCCCGGCACACCATCGAGCCGCGTTTCGCCTTCGTACTCGACCGTCCGGCCGGGCGTTGACACCCGGACCACCGCCGTCTGCTGCGTGTTTTCCAGAAAGATCCGGACCTGCGTTTCGCCATCTTGCGGCTTCACCAATCCTCTCTCCAGCGCAAACGGTCCTACACCCGCGAGGATGTTGCCGCAGTTCTGGCCATCCGAGACAATCGGTCGATCTACAAAAACCTGGAGAAACAGATAATCCACATCGATGCCGGGACGCTGCGAGGGCCTGATAACCGCCACCTTTGACGTTAACGGGTCGGCACCGCCCATCCCGTCGATCTGGCGAACATCCGGCGATCCCATGATCCGCAGAAGCAGGCGGTCCCGCTCGCCCCGGTCCGCGGGCAGATCATCAGCCAGGAAATAGCCACCCTTTGAGGTGCCGCCACGCATCCACATCACCGGGATCGCGCTAGACATATTTGATGCCCTTCGCAGCCAGGCTTTCCCGCATGCCATAGATATCAAGGCCAAGCTCACCTGCTGCCAGCCGCCGCCGTTTCTCCGCCTCGTTTACAAGGCGCGTTTTGGCCGATTGCAGCACACCGTCTGCTTCTTCGCGCGCCACAATGCAGACCCCGTCGTCATCGGCAATGACAACATCGCCGGCATTGACCAACTGACCTGCGCAAATGACAGAAACATTGACCGACCCGAGCGTGGCCTTGACCGTACCTTGGGCGTGGACCGTCCGCGACCAGACCGGGAAGTCCATTTTCTTCAGATCACCGATATCCCTGACGCCTGCGTCGATTATCAGGCCCACACCACCCCTCGCCTGCATCGATGTCGCCAAAAGATCGCCGAAAAATCCGTCCTCGCATGCCGACGTCGGCGCCAGCACCAGGATGTCACCCTGCTTGATTTGCTCGATGGCGACATGGATCATCAGATTGTCGCCGGGCGGGCATGAGATCGTCACGGCCGATCCCGCGATCGCGCTGCCGGGAAAGATTGGCCGCAAATGGGGAGCGAGCAATCCTTTGCGGCCTTGCGCTTCGTGGACAGTCGCCACCCCGCATTGCGCCAGTGCCTTTACCGTTTGAGGGTTTGCACGGCTGATATTTTGAACGACGATGCCACTCATCACAGTTCGTCCCTGGTTTCGGGAAATACCGCCTGGAAGCCTTCCGCATATTGGCAGTTCCGTCCGCCGGACTGTCCTCCGGAATTACGCGTGAAATGGTTGGCGCGATTCATGGCCAGCCGAGTATAATATTCCCAGAGATGCTCCTGGCCTTCCATGCACTCGATGGCGCGGCGCTTCTTGTCCCACACAGCGGTGATGTCGAGGAAAACCGAGGGCTTCCAACCCATTTGTTCGGTCTGGTGAGGTTCAAAGAGATAGAGCTGTGGCGAGCCAAGGACCTTCTGCCCGGGATTGTGTCCCCAGGCCTGAGCAATCATGCGCGTTTCAAGAGCGACCTGGGTCGCATACATGTGATCGGTATTGTACGGATCATATTGCGAATGGGAGAGCATGAATGCGGGCTGCACGTCGCGAATGATGTCAACGAGCTGATATTTCTCCTCCTGCGACATCTGCAGCGGATAATCACCAAAGTCCAGGCAGATCAGGCTCTTGACGCCAAGGACCGTCGCAGCTTTCTCGGCCTCCCTACGTCTCGCGCTCTTGACCTTCTGGAGATCCATTCCCGGCTGTTTCCACAGCTTGGCGCTCTCACCTCTTTCGCCAAATGACAGGCACACGACTGTCACGTCATACCCTTTGTTGGCATGGAGGGCGATGGCACCACCACATCGCCAGACAAAGTCTGCGGCGTGCGCTGAAATGATCAGTGCGGTCTTCGTCATTCAGGATTCTCTCTATCGCTGGCAGGCGTTCCGTGCGTGTGGAACGTTTCGATCGTCTTTAGGCCCCAAGCCTGGCCGCGCTTGCGTTCGCTCTCGGTCCAGACCACCGGGGTCCAGTCGGGTGCCAGGATCAGCCTTGCACCGGAATTGGCCAACTCGACCCGGTTTCCAGCCGGCTCCCAGACATAGAGAAAGAAGGTTCCTTGAACGGCATGCTTGTGGGGGCCGGTTTCGATATGAACCCCGTTCTGCAGGAACACGTCGGCGGCTCGCAGGACATCTTCCCGCTGATCGGTCGCGTAAGTGACGTGATGGAGGCGGTTCGAGCCTTTCCCATGCTCTTCTGTGCAGGCGAGATCATAGGTCTTGTTATTGACTGTAAACCAGCTGCCGCCGAGGCGACCATTATCAAGCAGGATTTGCTCGGTGACCCTTGCCCCCAGGCAGGTGATCATGAACTCCTGGAATTCCGCAACATTTTCCGCGAGCAGGTTGACGTGATCGAGGCGGCGGGGGAACGCTCCGGAAAAATGGCTTGCGGTATTTTTCAGTGCCGGCACATCATCGCCTGTTGGCGTGTACCAGCTTGTCTCCCAGTAGATCTCGAACATATGGCCGAACGGGTCGCGAAACCGAAAGGCAGGACCATGTGCCTCGTTTCCTTCCGTCCACCCCAGGCTTTCAAACCGACTGTCCTCGATCGCGGCGACACGGCGGTGAAGCGCCTGTTTTGAGGATGCCCGGTAGGCCACATGGCCAATGCCGGCTGTCTGATGGCGCGTCAGTTTCACAGTATGGAACTCATAGTCGTCCCATGCCCGCAGATAGGCGCCGTCATCGGCCAGGCGGCTAAGCCGGAGCCCATAGATCCTCGTAAAAAAATCAAGGCTTTCGTCGAACCGGTCTGTGTAAATCTCGACATGGCCGAGATGGGCGACATCAAAGCAGGGCTCACCGTCAACACTCATCCCACCCTCCGATGCACCGCTACAGAAGCATTGGCTGACATGCCGGTTCTGCCCTGTTAGCTGGATAATCCGACCGTGCTACCGTGCCCAATTAATTTGCAGCGACATCGATAAGTTTCACGGTCGGCGGACAGCCTCCGGTGTTCGCCTTCTGACCGGTGGGAGGTGGGGAGAGCCTGAAAATCCGCAGTTCCCCGACGGCTCCTACGCCGACGATGATGGCATGTCTCCCACAGACGCGTTCAAACCGGCGGGCGCGAGCCTGTCACCGGCCGATAGAAGATCACCCGCACCGACGGAACAAACTGGTTGAGATAATCGAAATCCTGAACATTGCCGGTCAGGACCGTCGCGCTCAGCAGACCGGCTGGTGAAAGATCAGCCGCAGCGCAGCAAGGCCTGAAGCGCATGCTTGTTCCGACAGCCTGTCCAAGCCGGTCGAAATAGCGGGCGGGCGGGATCGAGCAGTTGGTACGGGAAGCGGAACCCGGAAGGAGACAACGACGATCGCGATAGCGGGATACTGACGGCGCAGCATGCGTAGCCGGTCGATTTGAGTTTTGGGCAGATCGCTCGTGTAAAGCCGTCCAGCTTTTCGGCCCAAGCTTGCCCCACCATCAGGGACGCGAATGCGCGGGCAGTTCTGAGGAAATAGCGACAGGCCATTCGAGTTTAATGGTCTCGCCGACAGCCGGAATGCTGCACGGTACCCTTCCAAAGACCAAACGCGCCCGGCTAATTGACGAAAATTCAAAAAGTCTCGGAACCGGTTAGGCAATTGCCCTCGATGGCTTTTCCCAATCCAGCATAATATGCCAAATCAAAGCCCCCTTTTCGGCAGAGCATGCCATCTGGGTGCATGGATTCTACGGCGATTGGTTGTTGATTCGGCGCAAGATGCCAGCGTTCGAACTGTATACGAGCCCAGATGGGCGCTTCAGCGCCTGAAAGGGTAGACAAGCGCTTCGCCTGAACTCAGCTTGAAATAAATGCACTTTATAGCGCCGTGCCGCACTTCACGATTTGGAAGGCAGTCAATTGCGAGGATCCCGAGCAATGCGTCTCGTTTATGCAGTGAAGGTCAGCGCGTCCACTTAATGCCAGCTTATCTCATCGACACCAAGGACCTACGCCATGAAACTGACAGACTTCAAAGCCCTGACCTTTGACTGCTATGGTACGCTGATCGATTGGGAATCGGGCATGTTCGAGGGCCTCAAGCCCTTGACCCGCCGACTTCCGAGGGCATTATCGAGGAACCAAGTGCTCGAGGCACATGCCCGTCACGAATCGTCCCAGCAATTGCAGACGCCCGCCAAGAACTACCGCGATCTTCTGCCGATCGTCTACAGGCGTTTAGCCGAAGAATGGGGCATTTCGGTTTCATGGGCTGAATGCATAGCATACGGCAAGTCGGTGAAGAATTGGCCGGCGTTCACCGATTCCGCGGGCGCCCTGCAATACCTCAAGCGTCACTACAAGCTGGTCATTCTGTCGAATGTCGACAATGAGAGTTTTGCCGCGAGCAACGAAAAGCTCGAGGTCGAGTTCGACGCGATCTACACCGCGGAAGATGCCGGCTCCTACAAACCTTCAGATCGCAACTTCGAATACATGATCAAGAAGCTGGAGACGCTGGGCATCCAGAAGCACGAGATCCTACACACTGCTGAAAGCATGTTCCACGACCACGGGCCGGCGAACCGTCACGGCCTCGCCTCTTGCTGGATCTATCGTCGCTACAATCAGGAAGGCTTCGGAGCTACCATGCATCCGGGCAACATGCCGAAATACGAGTTCCGGTTCGATAGCATGGCCGATCTCGCCAAGGCTCATCAGGAAGCTCTCCGGGGCTGATTCTATAAAGGTTGCGCGAGAATGGCTGGATTACCGAAACTAGACCGGATCGATATCAATATTCTCGCGCAACTGCAGCAAAATGGGAGGCTCTCGAACGTCGATTTGGCTGAATTGGTGGGATTGTCACCAAGCCCCTGCCTGGCACGAGTAAGGCGCCTGGAAGAAGCTGGTTATATTGTAAGCTACAACGCCCGCCTCCATTTGTCCAAACTCGTCGATCACCTTACAGTATTCACTGAGGTGACGTTGAACGATCACAGACGCGAAGATTTCATTAAATTCGAGGCCGATATTCGCAGATACGAAATGCTCCAGGAGTGCCATCTGGTCAGCGGCGGCTATGACTATCTACTCAAATTCGTCAGCAAGAATGTTTCCAGTTATCAGGAACTTATGGAATCGATTCTCGATCGCAACATCGGCGTTGAAAAATACTTCAGCTATATCGTTATCAAAACCATCTTCGACCGCGGAACCGTTCCGTTGAAGTCACTGATCAACGAGGGTTGATCACATAAGCTATTTTTTTGGGATTGAGGCGTTCACGCCGCAACACCGCGGCAAGGGAAGGACCTGGCTTTAAGCGGCCCGCTTCGGCCAAGTGAATCGGGCGGTCCAGCACAATGTGCGTCCCTGCTGCCTGATACGGCACAAAACTTGGTTCCCGATGCCAGAACCGCAGCGACAATTCGGAGGGGCATTGCCAGCATGATGGATAAACCAATCATGAGGTGACGAAATGCTGTCGAACAGCCTGATAGAAGATGATCGTGCTCATCTCATCCATCCTGTCACCTCCCTTCGCGCGCACGAACAGCGCGGCGTCACCATGTTGCAATCAGCCAAAGGCTGCTTCGTCACCGATGCGTACGGCCACACGTTGCTTGACGGGTTTGCCGGCCTTTGGTGTGTGAACGCGGGTTATGGACAGGAGAGCATCGTCGAGGTCGCGATGGAGCAGATGCGGCGGCTGCCCTACGCAACCGGCTATTTCCATTTTGGCAGCGAGCCTGCAATCCGGCTTGCCACGAGGCTGGCGGAAGTTACGCCTGGCGACCTGAACCACGTGTTCTTTACGCTCGGCGGTTCGGACGCCGTCGACACCGTCGTGCGAATGGTACGCTACTACAATAATGTGCGCGGTCTGACGCGCAAGAAGCACTTCATCAGTCTCGAACGCGGTTATCATGGCTCCAGTTCGAACGGCGCCGGCCTGACGGCGCTTCCGATCTTCCACGACAAGTTCGATCTGCCGCGCTCATGGCAGCACTACATCCCCTCGCCCTACCCCTATCGCAACGTTGTGGGACAAGATCCCGCGGCTATCACCGCAGCATCAGTGCAGGCCCTGAAGGACAAGATTCACGAGATCGGCCACGAGAACGCCGCCGCGTTTATATGTGAGCCGGTCCAGGGTTCCGGAGGCGTAATCGTGCCGCCTACAGGCTATCTAACGGCCATGCAAGCAGCTTGCCGCGAGCTCGGAATTCTCTTCGTCGTTGATGAAGTCATTACCGGTTTCGGCCGCACGGGGCCGATGTTCGCGTGCGAGCATGAAGGTATTGAACCGGATTTCATGACTGTCGCGAAGGGCCTTACCTCCGGCTATGTGCCCATGGGCGCCGCAATCGTTTCCGACCGCGTCTATGAGATCATCGCCGACGGAACGGCCGACGGGTCGGCGTTCGGCCACGGTCTGACCTATTCCGGGCATCCGGTAAGCGCTGCAGTCGGGCTTGAGGTCATGCGGCTCTACCAGGAAGGCGGCCTCCTGGAGAACGGCAGGCGGGTTGGCGAGTATTTTGGACGAAGATTGAGGGAGTTTCGCGATCACCCGCTGGTCGGCGATGTACGCTCTGTCGGCCTGCTGGGCGCCATTGAACTCGTTGCCGACAAAGAAACGAAACGCAAGCCCTCGAGAGACGCGCGAGTCGGTCCACGCCTGTTCGACGCCGGCTACAACAATGGTCTGATCTTCCGCGCTTTTGGCGATGACACGATCGGTTTCGCTCCTCCCCTTTGTATCACCGAAAGTGAGGTGGACCTGTTGATCGAACGGCTCGACAAGACACTCGACTTGGCCCTGGACTTCAAGGACCTATGAGCAGTCCAAATCAAAGATTTAGTCACAACCTTGTCTGGTTGGATGCCAATTCCAATGAATGACCCCACTATGGACCACATCGAAGAGGTGCTTGCCCATCTGCCGCAGGAGATCGTCACGCGCGATCAGGATATCATATCCGCCTACACGACCGACTTTCGCCGGCACTATGTCGGCCGCACGACCGCGGTTTTGAGGCCGCGAAATACGGAGCAGGTGCAGCACATCGTCCGCGCTTGCGCCGAACGCCGTGTCCCGCTCGTCCCGCAGGGCGGCAATACCAGCTATTGCACCGCGGCCACGCCGAGCGACAAGGGCGACGAACTTGTCGTCAGCCTCGAAAGAATGAACACCGTGCGGGACCTCGATCCGGCGAATCTGTCGGTTTCGGCAGATGCCGGCATCATCCTCAGCGACCTTCAACAGGTCGCAGCCGATGCCGACCTCTTGCTGCCGCTGGCGCTCGGCTCGCAGCAGTCATGTCGCATTGGCGGCAATCTTTCGACCAACGCGGGCGGAATCTCCGTCTTGCGGTACGGGATGGCCCGCGATCTCGTCCTCGGTCTCGAAGTCGTGCTTCCCGACGGTAGCCTCTATAGCGAACTCAACCCTTTACGGAAGAACAACTCCGGCTATGACGTCAAGCAGTTGTTCATAGGCGCCGAGGGCACCCTGGGCATCATCACTGCCGTATCGCTGAAGCTCGCGCGAAAACCGCGACAAACGGTGACGGCGTTTCTTGCCATTGACGACGTCGAGAGCCTGGCAAAAATCCTCGCTGCAGCGCAGGTTCGAACCGGCGAGCAAATCACGTCATTTGAGTACATATCTGACTCTTCGTTGCAGCTGCTTCTGGACGCAAAGGCAGACCTTCGTCGTCCCTTGCAAGGGAAGAGCCGGCATTACGTTCTGCTGGAAGCAGCGACGGCCTCGCCTGTGCTCAACCTTGAAGAGACCGTCACCGGACTGCTCGGCGAACTTTTCGAACATGGCCTGATCACGGACGGGACCATGGCCTCGAGCGGCCAGCAGCGTGCGGAGTTCTGGCATCTCCGCGAAAGCATACCGGAGGCGGAGGTTCACCACGGCGGTTCGGTCAAACATGACGTAGCTGTGCGCACGTCGCGGCTGGCGGCCTTCATCGAAGCGGCATCACGACTAGTCGAACAGAATGCTGAAGGCGCCGTTGCTTCAGTCTATGGCCACGTTGGTGACGGGAATGTCCACTTTAACTTGGTCCCCCCCGTTCTATCCGACAAGGGTGAGTTCAAAAGTCGGCTTGCACAGGAAATCTCACCGCTGATCTATCAACTCGCGGCCGAAATGGAGGGTACGTTTAGCGCCGAGTACGGTATAGGTCGCGTGAAGATGGATTTGCTGGAGCGATATGGTGCGCCAGGCAAACTGCGCGTCATGAGGGATATAAAGGCCGCCTTGGATCCGTACGGCATCATGAACCCCGGCAAAGTCATGGCAAAGCTTTAAGGGAACGACATTCCTGTTGTCTGAGTGAGTGTTTGGCCGCGAAATTTTGCCTTACCTACTGGAGCTGCTGGATAGATTCCGCCAGGCCAGCCGGAACCGACAAAACGTCGTTGCGGCCCGATTCACTTACATTTCCGGCGCAGGGACCGGGATCTGCCGGCGACGTCTCCCCAAGAAACCGCACTATCGGAGTGGGCAGTCCAAGCAGCCCCTTTCTTAGACCCTGCACCGACTAAGAATCCTTTCAAGGTTGCCATTAACAGCCGGCACATTTGCAACGATCGACCTGCCTGAACGGCAGGTGCCGCCGTGGTGCCGGACCACATCGGTCAAACATGCCGCCCTGCAGCCGTATCGTTAATACGGCTCATCAAGCGCGGATCTAGCAGCGAGCCAACAACAGCAACCAGACGGGAAGAGCCCAAGGATGGCGGAGCCGGAGCGGCCTGGGAAGAGATGCGGTTCTACGGGCAATTTTGTAGAATTCATCGATATTCAAAAGACCTACGATGGTGAGACTCTCGTCGTCAAAAACCTCAACCTGTCGATACGCCATGGCGAGTTCCTGACGCTGCTGGGGCCATCGGGTTCTGGCAAGACGACGTCTCTCATGATGCTCGCCGGCTTCGAAGTGCCAACCCAGGGACGCATCGAGCTTGACGGACGTCGCATCAACGACCTGGCTCCGCACAAGCGCGATATTGGCATGGTTTTCCAGAACTATGCCCTCTTCCCGCATATGACGGTTGAGGAGAACCTCGCATTTCCGCTCCAGGTGCGTCGGATGCCAAGGGCCGATATTGACAAGAAGCTCGAGCGCGCACTCGAAATGGTGCAGCTCACCCAGATGCGCAGACGCCGGCCATCCCAGCTTTCCGGTGGGCAGCAGCAGCGGGTCGCCCTGGCTCGCGCACTCGTATTCGATCCGAAACTGGTCCTCATGGACGAGCCGCTGGGTGCGCTTGACAAACAACTGCGAGAGCACATGCAGATCGAGATCAAGCACATCCACGAGCAACTTGGCGTCACAGTTGTTTACGTCACACACGATCAGTCCGAAGCTCTCACGATGTCGGATCGGGTGGCTGTGTTCAACGACGGCATCGTCCAGCAACTGGCGCCTCCGGCCGACCTTTATGAAAGACCTGAGAACGCTTTCGTCGCTCAGTTCATCGGCGAAAACAACAAACTGACTGGAGTCGTTTCATCGCTGAACGCCGGCGAATGCGTCGTCGATGTCAATGGAAATGGTGACGTTCGCGCGCTGCCGATCAGAGCCCATGTGCCCGGAAACAAAACGACGCTGTCGCTTCGACCCGAGCGGGTGCGCATCAATCCGACCGCTGGAGCATGTGCCAACCTGTTCGACGCCCGCGTCGAAGAGCTGATCTACTTGGGTGATCACACCCGCGCTCGGGTCTCGGTCCTTGGCTCCAACGATTTCATCATCAAACTGCCCAATGCCGAAGGCGTGCCAGACCTGACACCCGGATCGCGGATCCGGGTCGGCTGGAAACCCGAGGACTGCCGGGCTCTCGACTGTAGCTGACGGCGTCAAAAGGCAACGCCGGCCGCAAGTGTAATCGAGAGGTGGCCACAACGACCGTCGTCACGGCGGAAGAACGCCCGGTAAGAGGCGATGCAGCCGGTTTGTCCGGCCAATTCAACGGGAACCAGAATGAATCAAAGGGGAATCGAAATGAAAAGTGAAATCTCTATCAATCTGATCGCTTCAGCCGTGGCGGCATGCGTACTTGGCTGCCAATCTGCAAAGGCCGCGGAACCTCTGACGATCGTCTCGTGGGGCGGGGCTTATTCGGAGAGCCAACGGAAAGCCTATTATGAGCCCTACACCAAGCAAGCGGGCGTCAAGATCACCGAAGAGGAATACGATGCCGAACTTGGCAAGCTGAAGGCCATGAAGGAGGCTGGGAACGTCACATGGGACGTAATTGACGTCGATTCATCGCATGCGCTCTCTGGCTGTGACGAAGGCCTGTTCGAAAAGCTCGACTATTCGAAGATCGATGACACGTCGAAATTCTTGCCAGGTACGGCATTGGATTGCGCCGTTGGCACGATCGCGTATTCGACGATTTTCGCGTTCAACGCCGATGTCTACAAGGACCATCAGCCGTCTTCCCTGGCGGACCTGTTCGACACGAAGAAATATCCTGGCAAGCGGGCACTGCTGAAGAAGCCTTTCGGTAACTTGGAATGGGCACTGCTGGCAGACGGCGTTCCGGCCGGCGACGTCTACAAGGTCTTGGCCACACCCGAAGGCGTCGATCGCGCCTTCAAGAAGTTGGACACCATCAAAAGCGATGTCGTTTGGTGGGAGGCGGGCGCGCAGCCACCCGAATTGCTGGCCAATGGCCAGGTTGTCATGACGAGCGCCTTCAACGGCCGCATCGGCAATGCCATAAAGGAGGGTAAGAACTTCAAGATCGTCTGGGA
Organism: Mesorhizobium sp. M0276; assembly: GCF_040321755.1. NCBI lineage: Bacteria > Pseudomonadati > Pseudomonadota > Alphaproteobacteria > Hyphomicrobiales > Phyllobacteriaceae > Mesorhizobium > Mesorhizobium sp. M0276. The sequence continues at coordinate 221,778 of NZ_JAMYSC010000003.1, forward strand.
TCGGCAGGAGTTCGACTGGGATTACTGGGCAATCCCCGCTGGCAGCAAACATGTTGAGGGCGCTTACGACTTCATCAAGTTCGCCAGCGATCCAAAGAACATGTCACAGCAATCGAAGTACATCGCCTACGCGCCTACGCGTGTCGAGGCCATTGCCATGGTCGATCCCAAGATTGCGCCGACCTTGCCGACCTATCCGGACAATATGAAGACGGCAGTCACGACGGACGTTCAGTTTTGGGCCGACAACAATGAGGATCTGACCAAGCGCTTCAACGCTTGGCTGGCACAATAAAGCGATGCCGCGCCGCGCCGGACAGGGCACTGTCCGGCGCCTCATTGTGTTCAACAAGGCGATCCCGACGAATGTCCCTGGCAGAGACTGCGCTGATACAACCCTTCAATGGTGTTGCGCTTAAAACCAAGCTGGCGCGCGCCGAGCGGAAGCAGAAGCTGATGGCTGTGGGCCTGGTGCTTCCACTCTTCCTGTTCATCGTCATAACCTTCCTGTCCCCGCTGCTGGTCATGACCTTCAACAGCGTCGAAAACCAAGAGACGTTCGGTCGCCTGGATCGAACGCGCGAAGCGCTTGCGATGTGGAGCGGTCAGGACCTGCCTGACGAGGCCGGCTTCGCCGCTTTGGCCGCCGACCTCAGGATTGCCGGGGAGCAGCGGCTCGCCGGCGAAATAGCCAAGCGTATCAATTATGAGTTCGCGGGGGCCCAGTCGAAATTCAAGACAATTACGCGCAAAGTTGCGGCAATGAAGACGGGACCTTATCGGGAAGCCTTCCTGTCCACGGATGCAGCTTGGGGCGATCCCAGACTATGGCGCATCATCAAGGGCGCCTCCGGCAGATATACTCCATACTACTGGCTATCCGCAGTCGATCTTCGCCAAGGCGCCAACGGTATCGAGCGGGTGCCTGCAAATCAGGCTGTGTTCCTCGACGTCTACGGCCGCACCTTTTGGATTGCCGGTCTGGTGACCAGCCTTACCCTGGCTCTCGGCTTCCCGGTCGCCTATCTGCTGGCAACGCAGCCGGCGAGCCGCGCCAATGTGCTGATGATCTTCGTTATGCTGCCATTTTGGACTTCTCTTCTGGTGCGCACCACCGCTTGGTTCGTACTGCTCAGGAACGAAGGCCCGCTGAACGATCTCGCCCAGTTGTTGATCGGCAGCCGGTTCGACATGATATTCACGCGCTTTGCCACCATTCTCGCCATGACGCACATCCAGCTGCCTTTTACGCTGCTGCCGATTTACAGCGTGATGAAGACGATCCCACCAAGCCATGTACGGGCGGCCCGCTCGCTCGGCGCGGGGCCATTTCTGGCCTTCTGGCGTGTGTATTTCCCGCAGACCGTGCCCGGCATTGCCGCTGGCTGCCTCCTGACTTTCATTCTGTGCCTGGGCTACTACATCACGCCGGCACTCGTCGGCGGACCACGCGATCAGATGGTCAGCAACTACGTGTCCTACTATATGAATAACATCATCAATTTCGGGCAGGCGTCCGCCTTGGGCGCAACGCTTCTTATCGCCACGCTGGTGCTCTACTGGGCCTATAATCACCTGGTCGGCATCGACAAGATGAAGCTGGGATGATCGCGATGGCGCCTCTTCCGCTGCTCGGACTGCCACCTTATGCCTCGACCCTGGAGCGCGCTTGGCGGCTTTTCTTCTTCGCCTTTTGCGGTCTGGTCCTGCTTTTCCTGATCTCGCCGATCGTGATCGTTCTGCCCATCAGTTTCAACGCTACGCCGTTCCTATCCTTCCCGAAGGGCGATTGGTCATTGCGATGGTATGAGGACTTCTTTTTCAATGACCGCTGGACGACGGCCGTCAAGAACAGCGTCATCATCGCGTTCTTCAGCACCATTCTTTCGACCTCCCTTGGAACGTTGGCAGCGCTGGGATTGTCACGACCCAATTTTCCGGCCCGGGCTGCGGTCATGGCGGTGCTGATCTCGCCGATGATCGTGCCCGTGGTCATCACGGCCGCAGCGCTCTTCTTCTTCTATGCCAATCCGCTAATGGTCACGTCGCAGCCCATCATCATCCTGAACAACACCTATACCGGCGTCATTCTGGCCCACACGCTTCTTGCGACCCCCTTCGTCGTGATCACCGTCACGGCGACCCTGACTGGTTTCGATCAGTCGCTAATCCGAGCCGGCGCGAGCCTCGGTGGATCGCCTGCCCTGGTCTTCCGCAGGGTGATGTTGCCGCTCATCGCGCCTGGCGTCATTTCCGGCGCCCTCTTCGCCTTCGTCACCTCTTGGGACGAAGTAATTTGTGTCCTCTTTATCGGCAGTTCGGACCAGCGCACACTGCCTCGCCAGATGTTCAGCGGAATTCGTGAAATGATCAGCCCCACCATCACTGCGGCAGCCACCGTGCTGATCGCTCTAGCAATTGTCATGCTGGTGACGGTAGAACTGTTGCGCCGCCGTACAGAGCGGCTGAGGGGCATCACGACGTAGGATTCGAATTTCAGGCGACCATCGGTATTTTGAGTAGTCGTCCTCGAATCTCCGCTTCGATGGCAGGATCCGGCGCCGCAGGTGGTTCACAGGCGATCGACGTCTGTAGATACGTCTCGGCGATTGCCGCCGCGTCGCGGCGGAACTTGGCGACCGACACACAGCGCCCCTGTTCCAGCCAACCCGCGCTATGCAGAATGAAGTCCGCTCCGGAGACCACCGATGCCGCCAGGACGCGTGCGCCCTCGCTTCCGGCCTGCGCATCGTCCACCTTCGCAGATGTGACCGCCCCATCACCGCGCGAGGGGATCCCAAGTCGTCGGGCGAGTTCGGATGAATAAAGTTGTACCAGCTGTGAGGCGGGATCTCCGAAATTCGGCTGCATGCTTCTCATATCGAACGGCCAGGCGAGAATTCCCATGACCACGGGGGCGCCCGGCCGCCAAAGCTGCGTCAGCGCCAATCCCGGAAGCACCTCGGCGTAACCCTGAACAAGCGATCCGGCAATCGTTATGGGGCTCGTCGCTCCCATCATCATGTAGGAGGAGATCATCGCAGCCTCGCCGGCCCGGGCGATGATACGGAGGCATTTCAAAGGATTTTCCCAGTAGGTCAGCGGTGGGGTGCAGTTAACCAGATGAAGCAGATTGCAGGCGCCTGTTTGCGGCGGCCGCTGGAACGACGCCGCCGCCAGATCGATATACTCCAACGCAATCTCAGGGGATGCGATACTGCCCATGAATGGTTTGTCAGAGCATGTCAGGTGCGCGAGCAGCATTTCGAGGGGACGGGAAACCTCTGGCACATCATCCATGACGCAGACCATGTGCCCCGTATTAGTGAGCCCGGGGGTTTCATGGGCAATCGCAAGAAGCTGACGATAGATGTCTCTCGAACCTTTGACCCGTTGCCCACTCTCCAAAAGAACATCCGGTGCGCCGTAAATTGGGGCGAAGCCCGTACATGCCGGGCCCCCTATGATCGTATCGCGATCGGGATTCCGGGCCCTCAGCCGAAAACTGGACGGCGCGCTTCTACGAATAATCTGGCGAAGTGCGGATCCGTCGAAACGTACAATTTCGCCATCAACCACACCACCCGCTCGTCTCAATTGCTCGATGGTTTCAGGATCGTTTTGGAATTGAATTCCGACTTCCTCGAGAATCTGGTCTGCCGCCTTTTCAATCGCATCAAAGGCCGCCGCATCTGTTGCCGGCAAAAAGCGTCTCGCCAGATACTCCGAAAGCTCGCGTTGCTGGTCGCCAGTATGACTTTTCATGCCCGAATCCCAAGATATGCCTTCGCGCAAAACCATGAGCAGACTTCGCGCAAGCAGGATGACCTATTTGCGGTGAAAACTAGAATGTGCGCGCCCATGCAATGGGCCCAACCGGGATACCATCTTACCTTCCTCCCGCGAGGCAGTGATGTCCGTTCGCGCTAAGTGACAGCTTTGGCTACCAGTCCTCACTACAGAAAGGTTTCTTCGAGGAGCCTTGGGCTGGCGCGCCGAGCAGGCTGGGCGGTCCGGTCAACCTTCAGGACATCATCAGCAGCCAATCGCCATCGTCTGGCTTCTCCTACCAGCCGAAACGAACCTGCTCACAGATCAGTCCGTGCGACGAGGCAAATTGGTATTTGGACAACTGCTCGCGGGGCGGAAACTCGATGGCGACAAAGACGGCATTCCATATGAAAGCCTAAGCTGAGTACAATCCCTTGACGGACCGGTTCCGATTTGCAGCCGAGCTATGTTCGATAAGTGCTTACGCAGTGCCAATCAGCGTCAAAGCGCCTTTTGCAACTCCGGCAGGATGACGAAGAGGTCGCCCACGAGGCCGTAGTCGGCAACCTGGAAGATCGGCGCTTCCTCGTCCTTGTTGATGGCGACGATGACCTTCGAATCCTTCATGCCGGCAAGGTGCTGGATGGCTCCGGAGATACCGACCGCAATGTAGAGGTCAGGCGCCACGACCTTGCCGGTCTGGCCGACCTGCCAGTCGTTCGGCGCATAGCCGGCGTCGACCGCGGCGCGGGAAGCGCCGACGGCTGCACCGAGCTTGTCGGCCACCGGCAGGATGACCTCCTGGAATTTTTCCGAGGAACCCAGTGCACGACCACCTGAGATGATGATCTTGGCCGACGTCAGTTCCGGACGGTCGGTCTCCGACAGTTTGTTCTCGACGAAGGCGGAGAGGCCGGGATTGCTTGCCGCCTTGACGGTCTCGACCGCCGCCGAGCCGCCCTCGGGCGCTGCCTGGAAGGAGGCGGTGCGCACGGTGATGACCTTCTTGGCGTCGCTCGACTGCACCGTCTGAATGGCGTTGCCGGCATAGATCGGCCGCTTGAAAGTGTCGGGCGAGACCACTTCGATGATCTCGGACACCTGCGCGACGTCGAGCAGGGCAGCCACGCGCGGCGCGACATTCTTGCCCGACGAGGTCGCCGGCGCGATGATGGTGTCGTAGGCGCCTGCCAGCGACACGACGAGTGCCGCTGTCGGTTCGGCGAGACGCTCGGCGAGTTCGTCGGCTTCCGCGAGCAGCACCTTGGTCACGCCCTTCAGCTTGGCGGCAGCATCGGCAGCGCCCTTGGCGCCCTTGCCGGCCACCAGCACATGCACGTCCGAACCGATCTGCAGGGCCGCCGACAGCGCCTTGGCGGTCTGGTCGGAAAGGGTGGCGTTGTCGTGTTCGGCGATGAGGAGAATTGCCATTTTATCTGTTCCTTTCCCGATCGCTCACAAAACGCCGGCTTCGTTCTTCAGCTTGTCGACCAGTTCGGCGACGCTCTTGACCTTGACGCCCGCCTTGCGGCCACCTGGCTCCTCGGTCTTGATGACCCTGAGGCGTGGCTTGACGTCGGCGCCGTAGTCGGCGGGCGATTTCTCGTCGAGCTGCTTCTTCTTGGCCTTCATGATGTTGGGCAGCGAGGCATAGCGCGGCTGGTTGAGGCGAAGGTCGGCGGTCACGATCGCCGGCATCTTCAATTCCACGGTCTGCAGGCCGCCGTCGACCTCGCGCGTCACCTTGGCATGATCGCCGTCGATCACGACCTTGGAAGCGAAGGTGCCCTGCGCCCAGCCCAGAAGCGCCGCCAGCATCTGGCCGGTCTGGTTGGAATCGTCGTCGATCGCTTGCTTGCCGAGGATGACGAGGCCGGGCTGTTCTGCCTCGACGACGCCCTTCAGCACCTTGGCGACGCCGAGCGGCTCGGTCTGCTCGTCGGTCTTGACCAGAATGGCGCGGTCGGCGCCCATGGCGAGCGCGGTGCGCAGGGTTTCCTGCGCCTGCTGCGGGCCGATCGAAACAACGATGATCTCTTCCGCCTTGCCGGCTTCCTTCAGCCGGATTGCTTCTTCCACCGCGATCTCGTCGAACGGGTTCATCGCCATCTTGACGTTGGCGAGTTCAACCGCCGAACCATCGGCCTTCACGCGAACCTTCACATTCGCATCCACAACCCGCTTCACGGGCACAAGGATCTTCATTTGCTATCTCTCGAGTTTAGGTGGATCGTCGGCCGGAGCCGGTCCAATTGGTTTAGAGCCTTTCATAAGCCTTGACCGTTCGGAGCCACAGCTGTTCGTAAGCTGCATCTGTCATGTAGGCCGCATGGGCGGTTAACGTGACATTGTTCAGTGAAACGTAAGGGCTGCCTGCGGGGAGCGGCTCTTCTGGAAACACATCCAGTGCTGCATGCCCAATCTGCCCTTCGGCCAACATCTGCAACAGTGCCGCTTCCTCGATCAGACCGGCGCGCGCCGCATTGACGAGAATAAATCCCCTCTTTGGAAGGAGCAGTCGACGAGCGTACAGAATTCCAGCCGTTTCCGGGTTGAGGGACAGATGCAAGGAAACGACGCTTGCATTGTCTAATGCTTCATCGAGATCCGCAACAAAGCCTGGGTGATCACGGGCAGTTCGGTTCCAGGCTGCCACCTCCATACCAATTCCGCTCGCAAGGTCCGCCATGCAGGCTCCGATCCCACCTAGGCCGAGCACTGCAATCTTCTGTCCCATCAACTGCAATCCGCCCACCGGCGACCAGACCCCGGAGCGTATCGTTCGGTCCATCTCGGCTATTTTACGCGCTGCTGAGAACATCAGACCGAATGCGTGCTCGGCAACTGATCGATCTCCGTATCCAGGGGTGGTGTAAACCTGCACACCGCGTTTTGCTGCGTCATGCAGATCGACGTATGTTCCTGCCCCCGTACCCATGAAAATGATCGCCCGGATTGAGGGACAAGCATCGAGAACAGCTGGTGGAACAACCGTGTGCTCGACGAGGAGCACTTCGGCCTGCGCGCTCATTGCCACGACGTCTGCTTGCGTGGGGTTCCCTTCGTTGATCGTGATCGCACCCGGCACCGGCAACTTGCGGTCCTTTATGACGCGGGCCAATTCTTCAGTACAATCGACAAATATCGCGCCCATGCGACTTCTCCCTGAGGTGGCGTTCAGCCACCTCCCAGCCGAGTCCGGCCTAATCTAGAGGTTGTCTCCGGCCTCGGCCGCAGTTCGGATCACCTGAAGGCACTACGCGGCGGCAGACACCTTGTCGGCATTCAACGCGTCGGCGAGGATGGCAGTGGCCTCGTCGAGTTCTCCATCGGAGAGGGTGACGGGCGCCAGGAAGCGAACAATGTTGCGATTAACCCCACACTTGATCACAAGCAGCCCCCGCTCGCGAGCCCGCTCCATGACCTGTTGCGCACGATCTGCATCGGGCCTCTTGGTCACGCTGTCCGACACGAACTCGATTGCGCGCATAAACCCGACGCCACGCACGACGCCAATGTCGGCGTGCTCTGCCTTGAGCGCATCAAGGGCGGCGGACAATTTCGTGCCCAAAGTTGCGGCGCGCTCGATAAGTCCGTCTTCTTCGAAGGCGTCGAGAACCGCCAGTGCTGCAGCGCATGCGATTGCATTGCCACCATATGTGCCACCGAGTCCACCGGGAGCGGGTGCATCCATGATCTCGGCCTTGCCGACGACGCCCGAGATCGGAAAGCCACCGGCCAGGCTCTTCGCGACCGTGACCAGGTCGGGCTGAATCTCCGCGTGCTCAAAGCCAAAGAGCTTCCCGGTGCGACCGAACCCGGTTTGAATTTCGTCGGCGATGAGGACGATGCCGTGGCGCTGCGTTATCTCTCTGAGAGCACGCAGGAACTCTGGTGGAGCCTGCAGGAAGCCGCCGTCGCCCTGCACGGGTTCAATGATGATGGCGGCGACGCGATCGGGCGCGACCTCAGTGGCGAACACTTCCTCGAGCGAGGCAATGGCGCCTTCTGTCGTGATGCCGCGATAGCTATCAGGATAGGCCGAATGGAAGACCTCGCCAGCAAAGGGGCCGAAATTCTGCTTGTACGGCTGAGCGAAGCCGGTGAGCGTTACTCCAAGCAGCGTGCGCCCATGGAAGCCGCCGCGAAAGGAAATCACGCCTGGGCGGTTGGTGTAGGCGCGCGCAATTTTTATGGCGTTTTCCACGGCTTCTGCGCCGGTCGTGAGGAATACGCTTTTGTATGCTGCACCCTTGCCGATCAGCTTGTTGAGTCGCTCCGCCAGAACAATGTAAGGCTCATACGCTGCCACCTGGAAGGCTGTGTGAGTGACGCGCTTGAGTTGCTCCTGGACCGCCGCAATCACCCGGGGATGGTTGTGGCCAACATTGAGGACGCCAATGCCTCCAACAAAGTCGAGATAGCGGCGACCGGCGGTGTCCCAGATGTGAGCACCTTCGGCCCGATCTACGATGATCGGGTGTGCCGTCAGCAGGCCCCTGGGGATATTGTTCGAGCGGGCCGTCAGAAGTTCATCTTGGCTGCGCTGGTTCGAAGACATGGGTTTTCCTTCCATCATGGAGTGACTGTGTCGGGACAAGGCGTCGGAAACCAGCCGGGTCAGATCCTCTGGCGGATCAGCCGAATGCTTCGAACGTCCCGACCACTGGCTTGTCCCCACTCGCGTCGAGGACGCACGCGCGGCCTGGAGACACATTTTCTGTCGTAATGCCCAATGCTGCGATGTCAGGTGGAATTTCGGCATTCAGCGCAAAGCTGGCCGCCAGCCGCGCCGCTGCCGCTCCGCCCATCACGCCATTACCACCCTGCCCCGCCAGCCAGATGAAGCTAGGCTCTTGGGCGTCGCGTCCGATAACCGGCTCATGGTCGGGAGCGAATGTCCGCAGCCCGCCCCATTTGTGCTTTACGGTGCGAACCTCCATCGTCGTATAGGTATGGATCCGATCAATAGCGATCGCCACTTCCAGTTCATCTGCTTGCGCATCGCAGGGCTCGGACATCGCCATATCGACTGGCGACACCATGATCCGGCCGGCTTCCGGCTTGAAATAGAACGTCTCGGCGACATCGAAAGTCATCGGCCAACTCTGTATGGAACTGCCCGAGGGAGGGTCGAACACGACCGCGGTCCTGCGGAACGGGACCACATTTCGATAGGGCAGCCCCGCAAGCGACGCGATCTCCTGGACCCAGCCTCCAGCGGCATTGACGATCACCGGCGCTTCAAAGGACCCGCTTGGTGTGGATATCCTCCAAACGTTGCCTGAACGCTCCAACACTTCGACCTTCCCGTTTGTGACCAGCCGCCCGCCTCGCGCCCGAAGCACTTTCAGATAGCCGGTCAGGAGGGCGTTTGTGTCGATGTCCATACAGTCCGGCTCATAAAGCGCAGAGACAAATTCGCTTGTCCTGATAACCGGGCAGAATCGCAAAGCTTCTTCCGAAGAGGTCAGCTCGATTGATGCGCCTCTGCTCAGAAGCTCATCCGCCTGCGCGGCGAGCTGCGCTTGCTCGCCATCGCGGGCAAGGAAGAGCGCGCCGCGGGGCGTGACGAGCGGGACGTCCGTAAAACCGTCTGGGGGCGTCTCGAGAAAAGCTCGGGATGCGGTGACAAGCCGGCTCCAAAGGGCCGGGCCATAGTTTTCCGACATCACGGCCGCAGATCGGCCGGTGGAATGATACCCCGGCGACGACTCCATCTCGAGAACGATGACTTTGCCTTGCAAGCTCAGCTCGTAGGCGACTGAAGCGCCAGCGATGCCAGCACCAACAACAATGAAGTCTGCTGTCTCTACACTCATCTTTGTTCCTCAAGCCGTTGTTTTGCGTTCGGACGGGTGCCCGCGACAGACTTTAGAATACCGCTTCACCAACCTGGATGTTGTGCGTGGGAGTCAGCACCTTGACTTCGCCAGCGGTATCGCGAGCTCCAAGAATTAGAATTTCGGAATTAAATCCGGCGATGTTGCGCGGCGGCATGTTAACCACGCAAGCGACCAGCTGACCGATCAGGTCATCCACTTTATAGCTGGTGATCTGAGCACTTGACCACTTGCGACCAAACGGCCCGAAGTCGACCTCCACCTTATAAGCCGGATGTCGCGCACGCTCGAACGGCAACACTGCCAGAACGCGCCCGATGCGTATTTCAACTTTTGCAAAATCGTCATAGACGATCTTAGCCTTTTCCATGTCTCACCTCTTTGTTCACTGTGAGCTTCTGGCGCAGCGAAGTTGGATGGATCACCGGGTCAATTGTGGGCGTTGCTATCGATGTTGGACGTCGCTTCAGCAGATTGTGCCGCAGCTGATAGCGGATGGGTCGGGCAGACCTTGAAGTGCACTCCACCGCATTTGCGGTCTGCATCGTTTGGCGTTTTCACGGTCTTGCCGGCCTAGCTAGCAGTGTTTCAGGCGCAGCTCGATCAGAAGTTTGTCGCCCTTCGAGATCGTGGACCCCCGCAGCAAAGTCTTCAACCTAACGGGTTACTACGATCTAATTCTTGCTGGTCTCAGACCAGGTCGCGCGGGCCACGCGCAGAAAGTTCCCCCCCATGATCCCTTCGATGTCTTGCTGCACATAACCTCGCGCTCGCAATGCGGTGGCGATCTCCGGCAATTGTTCGGGTGTTACGATCTCGCCCGTCGCAAGACGGTACTCATAAGCCGGTGGCCACCAATCATGGGGGTCGAGTCCTGTTGGAAGATCGCTGTGCTGTTGATTGAAAACATAGTCGAGCCCCAGGCCGACGTGCCGCGATCCGACGAGCTGTGACACGTAGTCAATGTGCCTGACGACGTTCGCCGTGGAGGTGCCCCCTACGCCCAGGAATTCGCTGATGCCGCAGATCCCGATGACGCCATCGGTTGCAGCGCAGGCACGGATTTGCTCGTCGTCGATGTTGCGCGGGTGGTCCTGCAGGGCTCGGGCGTTCGAGTGGGAGAACACGACCGGCTTGGTGGACAACTCAACGATGTCGAGGCTGGTGCGTTTGCTGGAATGGGAGCAGTCCATCATCATCCCGACGGCATTGATCTCGCGTACGACTGCACGGCCGAGCGCGGTGAGACCGCTACCGCTGCCGTGACAGCCACCAGCGATCGAGTTGTCGCGGTTGTAGGCGAGATGTATCTGCCGCACACCCAGGTCGCAGAAGAGCCGAACCATGGCCAAGTCGTCCTGCAACATTGCTGAACCCTCCAGATCAAAGGCGATGGAAAGCCTCCCCGTCGTCTTGGCGAGCAGTACGTCGTCTATGGTCTCGGCGAGTATGAAGCCGTCACTATGGCGGGTGATCCAGGCACGGAAGCCGGCGATCACCCGCACGACCTGGGCCAGTGGGGTAAAGTCCATACCGACATTGATCGAGACGAAGTTGGCGCCAGCCTTCCGGTGACGTTCGAGATGGGCAAGGTCCTGATCAGGCAGCAGCGGCACACAACAATGTGCGTCCCAGACCAATGGCACTGATCCATGTTCCGCGCCGAGCGTCAGGGTCATGAGGATCTCCATCTATTGTCAGGGCCGGAAATAGCGTCAGCCCGGGTCCGGTCGTCGATGGACGGGAGGCCAAGAGAAGGATCCGGCGTCAGCACGGCGCTCAGGAGCAGCTTGGTATAGGCGTGCTGCGGCCGCTGCATGATGTCAGGGGCGGAGCCATGTTCGATGATACGACCCATGCACATCACGCCGATCCGGCTCGCCATATGCTCGACCACCGCAAGATTATGCGAGATCAGCACGTAGGTCAGGCCGAATTCCACTCGCAGATCGTCGAGAAGATTGAGAATCTGGGCCTGGACAGACACGTCGAGCGCGGAGGTCGGCTCGTCGCACACGACGATCTCCGGGCGCATGATCAAGGCTCGCCCAATCGCTACGCGTTGGCGCTGTCCGCCGGACAGTTCGCCCGGCAAGCTGTCGAGGACGCGCTTGGGAAGTCCGACCAGATCGAGCATTTCAACCGCTCGGCGGTTCTGTTCGCGTGGCGAGCCAAGCCGATGGACGCGCAGCGGCAATGTCAGGATCGAGCCGATCGACTTGCGCGGATTTAGTGAACCATTGGGATCTTGGAAGATGATCTGAATCTTGCGCGCCCGCTCAAGGCGTGACAGCGCGGCCACGTCGGTGCCGCTTACCAGGATTTCGCCGCTACTGACCTGCTCAAGCCCAACCATCAAGCGTGCAAGCGTGGATTTCCCACAACCGGATTCACCGATGAGCCCGAAGACGCTACCTCGCTCGACGTTGAAGCTGACACCGTCCACTGCCGAGAACAGCTCTCTTTTTCCAAGGAGGCCCAGGTGTGAGGAATAGCTCTTTCGGACGCCGCGCAGAGCAAGAGCAGGCTCGAACACCATCAGACTACCCCCGCAGCAGCCCTAGACACTGCCTGTTCAGGGACCAGAGTGCAGCGACAAGCGTGGCCGACTCCAGCCGTGCGCATGGTGATCGGTTGCTGCCGGCAGACGGCGGAAGCGAACGCGCACCGGTTTGCGAAGCCGCAGCCTCTCAAGTCGCCGGTAAAGGTTGGCACGGTACCCGGGATCGTTCCCAGGCGTCCGGGTTTGCCTGGCTGCGGCAGGCAGGATAGCAGGCCCTGCGTATAAGGATGCGTTGGGTTTGCGAACAAAGACCGCGCTGAGGCGCTCTCGACGATCTCGCCGCCATACATGACCATGACGCGATCGGCGAGGCGCGCGACGACACCGAGATCGTGGGTAATAAAGATCAACGCCATGCCGAGCTCTCGCTGCAATCTCCGGAAAAGGCCAAGCACCTGGGCTTGGATGGTGACGTCGAGCGCTGTCGTTGGTTCATCGGCGATGATCAGGTCCGGTTCGCACATCAGCGCCATCGCGATCATCGCGCGCTGGCGCATGCCGCCGGAGAGCTGATGGGGGTACTGCGCGAGACGGTAGCTCGCTTCGCCTATACCGACCATTTCGAGCAGTTCCTCGGCCCTTCGACGACCCTGCGGACGGTTTCCCCGCCTATGCCGCAGAAACACCTCCGTGAGTTGCTCACCGATGGTCAGGAGGGGATTGAGGGAGGTCGTCGGCTCCTGAAAGATCATCGCCATCCGATTGCCACGCAGATCTGCCATCCGTCGCTCGGATAAGCGCGTTATGTCCACGCCGCAAAACCGGATGACTTGAGCGCGACGGCAGGCCGCTTTCGGGAGCAAGCCCATCAGGGCGAGCGATGTCAGCGACTTCCCGCAGCCGGATTCGCCGACTATGCCGAGAACCTCACCGCGCTCCACCTGGAAGCTTATGCCCCGCACTGGATTGAGGCTACCGGTCGCGAGTGCAATTTCAATCTCAAGACCTTCGACTTCCAGGACGGCGCTCATCGGCCATTCCCCCGCCCCAGAAGATCGCGCAGGCTGTCACCGAAAACATTGATCGCCAAAACGAGGATGAGCAGCGAAAGGCCTGGGATATAGAGCAGCCAGGCATCGAAAAACATGTATTGCCTGGCCTGCGCCAGCATCAGCCCCCAAGACGCCGTGGGCTCCTGGACACCGAAGCCCAAAAACGACAGGGCCGATTCCAAGAGAATCGCATAGGCCATCTCGATCGTGGCGATGACGATCAGCGCGTCGAGAATGTTAGGCAATATCTCGGTAGCAAGGATGCGTGCTCCCGACGCGCCGATAGCGCGCGCGGCCTGCACGTAGTCAAGACCGACACTTTGCTGTGTTGCGCTTCGGGCCACGATAACGAAGCGGTCCCACTGGAACAGCCCCAGGATAAGGATTGTCACCAGCAAAGACGCCCCGAATACGACCACGACCGCCATGGCCACGAGAAAGACAGGCAGTGCCAGCCGCGTGTTGATCACGAACATGAGAATTTGATCGATACGGCCGCCGTAGAAGCCAGCGATCATGCCGAGCGTCGTGCCAACGATGCCCGACAAAAGCATTACACAAACCCCGATAATCAACGCCACGCGTGTGCCGTAGATGAGCCGGGAGAGATAGTCGCGTCCGAATGCATCGGTACCCAGGAGATGGACAGGATCATGCCGCGCATAGCCGATGGGTTGAAGCAGACGGCGAGAAATGTCCTGTACATAGGGATCATGCGGTGCAAGCAAAGGTGCAAACACCGCAATCGCCGCGAATGCGAGCAGGATTGCACCACTCGTCAGGGCGCCCGGACTGCGGACCAGACGGTGCATGAGACTGACGTGCCCACCAAGCGCCAAACGTCTGTCGAGCACGTCGATATGCTCACTCATCGCGCCAGCCTCATGCGTGGGTCGAGTGCCGCGCTCAGGAGATCGCCGGCAAGCGTAAGAAACACATAGAATGCCGCGACCACGAGCGTGATTGCCTGCAGCACTGGCAGGTCGGAGCGGATCGTGGCGTCGTAGCCCAGCCAACCGATACCCTGCAGTGCGAAGATCTGTTCGACAACGATCGAGCCCCCGAGCAAGGCTCCGAATTGCACGCTGGAGATTGCGACGATCGACACGACAACGTTACGCAGAGCATGGCGAAAAAGGATGCGGCCGGTGAGCAGACCCTTGGCTCTGGCGGTGCGGACATAGTCCGACCGCAAGGCGTCAATCATGCCAGAACGCGTAAGGCGCATTAGTGCGGGCGTTGCGAAATAGCCCAGCGCAAGAGTGGGCATGACGAAATGCGCCCACGAGCCGTTCCCGGATATTGGAAGCCAGCGCAGAGTGAGGCCGAAGAAGACGATCATGATCAGCGCGAACCAGAATGTTGGCATGGCTTGGCCGACGACTGCGATGCTCATCGCGAGGCGGTCGATGAGTGAACCGGGCTTAAGGGCAGCCAAGATGCCGAGCGGCACGCCGAGCGCGAGGGCAAAGACCAGCGCACTCACACCGAGCGTCAGGGTGACCGGAAGTCGCGTGGCGAGCATGGTCGAGACCGGTTGGCGATAGTGGTACGATTTTCCGAAATCGCCGATCGCTGCCTTACCGAGCCAGTCCAGGTACTGAACGACCACCGGCCGATCAAAGCCATAGAAGTTGCGGATTTGCGAGATGTCTTCGCCCGATGCCTCCCGTCCGGCAACCGCAACCGCCGGATCGCCGGCCAGATAAGCCAGCGAGAAGGTGAACATGGAAACGACCAGGAGGGTGAGGACTGCTGAAACAAGGCGCTTGAGGGTGAACGTCAGCATCGGCACACCTCAACTCAGCGCCAGACGGCGCGCGCGACGCGCAGGAAATTTTCTCCCAGAATACCCCTGATGGCGCTTTCCGGATAGCCTTTGGCCAGCAGCAGATCTGTAAGCTCGGGAAGCTGCTCCGGCTGAAAGAAGGCTGTCATCTTATCGTAGTTGCCGCGCTGCGGGGATTTCACCGAGGCCATGTAGGCCTGCTCAGCCTCAACGTCGTAAACATAATCGAGGCCGAGACCGACGTGGCCGGGTCCGATCAGTTCAACGTAGTAGTCGATCTGCCGAGCAAGCATTTCGGTCGTGGCGATATTGTCGCCCATGAAGATGCCGACGCCGACCACCCCCACCAGGCCGCCAGTCGAAGCGCAGGCGCTCGCCTGGTCGTCCCTGATGTTTCGATCGTGTTCCCAAAGAGTTTTGGGATTTGAATGGGAGAAGATTACGGGAGCATTCGTTACCTCCATCGCTTCCATGGAGGTCCTGTAGCCGGTGTGGCTGCAGTCCACGATCATGCCGACGCGATTCATCTCCGCGATGAGATTGACGCCGAATTCGCTCAGGCCCGCGTCGGTGCGTTCGTGGCATCCGTCGCCCACAAGATTCTTCCTGTTGTAGGCGAGCAGCATCTGACGCACGCCGAGATCGTATAGCAGGCTTACCCTCTCGAGATTGCCGGCGAGCGCGTTGGTGCCCTGCAGGTTGAAGGAGACTGCAAGCTGGCCTCCCTTCTTGGCGGCCAGGATATCCTCGACTGTCTCCACGATTCTATAGTCTTGCGTCTTCTCGCGAAAAATGCGCCGCTCCCTTGCGAGCAGATCCAAGATGTCGAGCAGGCTCTCGGCATCGGAAGCAACCGTTAGCGAAACGAAGTTGACGCCGCTCTTCGCCATGCGCGGCAATGTGCGGTTGCGCAGGTCCGCACGACCTATTTGAACCCACGGCACGGTCAAATCACAGACCAGCGCACTATGATGAAGGTTCGGCGCTTTTTGCGGTTGGGGACCGGGGTTCATTTCGCTAGATCCTGCTTTTGACGTGCATGAATGGCGGATCCTTGCATCAGCGATTCGCCGGCGGCCTCATGGCGCGCATCTACGATGGCAGTGGCTATTTCCAGCCGTATTCGTAGAAACGTGGAATCTCATCCGGATAGGGCCTGAAATCGAGGTCGGAGTTCCAGGTATAGCTGCGAATCCCGCTAAACATCGGCACCCAATAGGCCTGCGAAGTGATCCGGGCGATTGCCTTGCTGTAGTGTTCCTTGCGTACGCCCGGATCCGTGCTTGTGTCGGCAAGTTTCAGCGCATCAATCACCTGCTGATCATGTGCAAAGTCATCGTCACCACCGTTAAAGAACACGCTGGTACTCGCCGATGCGTCCGCGAGCGAATAGGAACCCCAGTTGGTAAGGAAGAGAGGCGTCTTGTTGGCGACCTGGGCGTCGCGATAAGCCTCCCAGGGCAGCCGGTTCAAGGTGGTCTTGATGCCCACCGCCGCCAGATAGCCCATGACCGCTTCAGCCTCGTAGGCCGGTGCCTCGGCATAGATAGGAAGCTCAAGGCCATCTTTGAAACCCGCCTCGGCGAGGAGTGCCTTGGCCTTTTTCGGGTCATAGGGGTATTTCACCGCTGCGGCTTGGTCGCAGCCGAACTGGAGTGGGTGGCACGGCGTGTCGATCACGCGTGCAGCACCTGCCATAAGATTTTCTACGATGGCCTTGCGATCGATCGCGTAGTTCAGCGCCTGGCGAACCCGGATGTCTTGGATCGCTGGTGTCTTTGTCCGCCCCATCGCATCGAGACCCATATAGAAGACCCGATATGTCTCGGCGTTAGCCGCGGCCACGCCCGGCGCGTCCTTGAGCTGTTTGACCAGATCAGGCGTCATATCCGCGCTCACGTCGGCACCGCCGGACATGATCTCGGCAACTTGCGTCTGCGCGTCGGGTATCTCACGGACGATCACATTCTTGATCTTCGCAGCTCCTTTAGGACTGCCCCAGGTATAGTCGTCGTTGCGGATTAGCACGTACTCGTTGCCGGGCTTCATCTCCACGACCTTTAACGGGCCGGTGCCGATAGGTTTGTTCGACATCCCGGCCGACCCGACGGACTTGTAATATTCATTCGGATAAATTGGCATCGGTCCCGCCAAGAACTCGATGGCCTGGGGAAACGGTCCCTTGGTATGAATGCGCACCTTGTATTGATCGACCTTTTCGACCTTGTCGATCCAACTCACGATGCGCTTGAATTTTACACCATCGTCATGCGCGACGGTATTGTACGTGTAGACGACGTCATCGGCACCGAAAGGCTCGCCGTTGTGGAATTTGACCCCCTGCCGAAGCGTGAACTCCAGCGTTGTATCGTCGATCCACTTCCAGGCCGTTGCCAGATTGGGTTTGTAGTCTCCGGTCAGAGGATCCCTGTCGATAAGGGTGTCGAAGACCATCTTGTCGAACCAGATGCCAGTCCGTGTGGCGCCATAATAGTTGTCGGCGTTGACCATCACACCATCAACGCCCCAGACGATGCGTAGCGTGTCGTCTGCTTTGTTGGCCAGAGCCAGATCAGTTCCGAGCAGTGCGAAAACACCGCAGAGGCTGACGGAAATCGCATTTTTGAGCATCGTCGTTCCCCTTGTCACATGACCGCCTCGTTGCGTGCGGTGCAAAAATCTAGCGCGCCGTTTCATAAAACGCTAATATCAATACATGGCCCAATTGATGCCCAAATAGTCACAAATGCCAATCGAGCTACGCCATCTGCGCGCGTTCCATGCTGTGGCAACGGAGCTGAATTTTCGCCGCGCCTCGGAACGACTCAACATTGCCCAGCCAGCCTTGAGCCGGACCATCAAGGATCTCGAACACATGTTGTCCGTGACGTTGCTACAGCGCACCACCCGCGTTGTGGGGCTGACGGAGGCAGGCAGTTGGTTTCAAAGGGAAACGAGGGGTCTTTTGGATCAGGTGGATCAGGCAATCCACCGTGCGAGACGCGTGCAGATGGGCGTCGCGGGGGCGCTACGCATCGGCTTTAACGATCCGGCGATCAACGGCCTTTTGCCGGAGATCATTCGTGTATTTCGTGCCGCCGCACCAGAGATAGATGTCATTCTCGTGGACGAGTCGACGCCAACAATGATCGACCTCATTCTCGATCGCGAACTGGACATCGCGTTCCACCATGGACCTTATAGTCATACCCAGCTTGACCGGATCATCATTCGCAACGAACGGTTGATAGCCGTCCTCCCCGTCTCGCATCCATTGGTCGCGAAAGAGACAATTTCCATAACTGATTTGTCAAAGGAACCGTTTGTTCTCGGTCGACTGCAGACATGGCGAGTTTTCCACCGCGTCGTCAGGGACTTCTGCCTTCGCCACGGGTTTGATTTTCTTCTTGGGCAACAAGCCGAACACAGCGATGGCATTATGGCCTTGGTGGCTGCAAACATCGGCATCACGCTGCATTATGACGCAGAATGGATACATAGTCGGCCCGGTATTGTCGTACGAAGGTTAAAAGAGCCTGCGCCGCGGATAGTAACACAGGCGAGTTGGCGGCGAGATCGCGGGGGCCCCGCGATGGAACAATTCCTGAGCGCGACGGCAGCAGTGGTGAAGGAGAAAGGGTTGACCTTTGATCCTCCCGCCGGAAAGTAGACGCTCCAAAAACCCTGGAAAGTGACTTCGCGAATCTCGACGTTTCGCGACGGCATTAGCACCTTGTGATCTGAGCACTCGACCGCTTCCCGCCCGCGAGGGCCGAAATCGACTCCAGCTTTGTAGGTCGCTCTGCACGCGCTCAAACGAGCGTACCGCCAGGACGCGACCGTGCGGATGCCGACTTTCGCTGCATCGTCGTGAAAGCCGTCCGAGCGTTTTGGATGGGCGATCATTCTTTGCCTCATTTTTTGCGCTTCTGGAGCGGCAATATCGGGTAGATCGCGGTGGCGAATTGAGCATTGCTATCGACGCGGGATATCTCTTCAGCAGATTGTGCCGCGATACATGGCGGATGATGCGGCAAACCTTGGAGAACGCCGTGACAATCGCCCAGCAACTGAAAGATCCCTCGCTTTTTACCGAGCTTTGCTACATCGATGGAAATTGGGTGGGAGCGAACAGTGCCGTCACCACTCCGGTGGATAACCCGGCCTCAGGTGAGATTATCGGCAGTGTTCCGAGATGTGGGACTGAGGAAACACAAGACGCTATAGCGGCCGCGGACCTGGCTTTCAAATCGTGGCGTCGGAAGACCGCAGGCGAACGCGCGGCGCTGTTGGAGCGGTGGTTCGATCTCATTATTGAAAACAGTGATGATCTCGCGCGGATCATGACTTTGGAACAGGGAAAACCACTCGCGGAAGCGCGCGGCGAGATTGTCTACGGTGCCTCATTCGTGAAATGGTTCGCCGAAGAGGCCCGACGCGTATACGGCGAGACGATCCCGGCAGCGTCAGCTGACGGCCGCATCATCGTGCAGAAACATCCCATAGGGGTTGTCGCTGCAATCACGCCGTGGAACTTTCCGAATGCGATGATCACTCGCAAGGCGGCTCCAGCTCTGGCAGCCGGTTGCACCATTGTGATCAAGCCAGCAGAACTCACGCCCTTTTCTGCCTTGGCTCTCGGTATCCTTGCCGAAAGGGCGGGCATACCCAATGGCGTTATCAACATCGTGACCGGCCAGGCCGCCGAAATAGGCCGGGCATTAACAAGCAGCCCCGTTGTAAGAAAGCTGACCTTCACCGGATCGACCCGCGTGGGCAAGATTTTAATGGAGCAATGCGCAGCGACGGTGAAGCGGGTCGGGCTCGAACTGGGTGGCAATGCGCCTTTCTTGGTATTTGACGATGCCGACCTCGACGCGGCGGTCGCCGGCGTGATGGGAAGCAAATTCCGCAACGGTGGTCAAACTTGCGTGTGCGCAAACCGCATCCTTGTTCAGGATGGCGTCTATGACGCATTCGCCGAGCGGCTGACCGCGGCAACCTCGAAGCTCATAGTCGGTGACGGCCTTCTGGAGGGCACCGCGATTGGTCCTATGATCAATCAGGCGGCGATAACCAAGATCCAGGAACATGTCGATGATGCCACGTCCAAAGGTGCAGCCGTAGTCGTCGGCGGCAAGCTGCGATCAGGTCTATTCTATGAGCCGACGGTTTTGCGGGATGCCACGGTTGAGATGAAGATCGCGAAGGAGGAGACGTTCGGCCCGGTGGCCCCGCTGTTCAGGTTCTCGACCGAAGAGCAAGCCATTGAAATGTCGAACGACACTCCGTTTGGTCTAGCATCCTATCTCTATACACGAGACATCTCACGCGCTTTCCGCGTGGCCGAAGCTCTTGAGTTCGGGATGGTCGGAATCAACGCAGGATCCGTATCGACCACAGCTGCGCCCTTCGGCGGCATCAAAGAATCCGGCCTTGGCCGCGAGGGATCGCATCACGGGCTGGAGGAATTCCTGGAACTGAAGACGCTCCACCTTGGTGGGATCTAAGTGGTAAATGGAACAGCGCATCTCACCGCCTGAAAATGAGAACACACCAAAGCTTTCGCCCAGGCGCCAACGCATCGCGGCTCTGCTTTACGTGCTTTTTTGCATATTCGGCATCGCGGTAGTCGTTTGGTTCAAGGTATAGTTTTGCCGCGACCGAAACCAGCCTGTCCGGCAGACATCTGCCTGTCATTCGTTGCCCACGACGGATCAAGTCTCAAGGCGCCGGCGGATCGCCGTTCCCCGTCCGAAACGGCCAGTGTTCGAGGAATGAGTTGCGATGCGCAAGCCCAGCACGAATTACCTCAATATCGACGGGTATTCGTTGGAGGGAAAAATCGCAACACCTGCTTTCGAGTTGGAGGTGACAGGAGAAGCTACGCGCGCAAACGCCCATTCGAATCCAGATACCTTTCTCCTTTTCAGCAACACTCCCCGTGGCTCCCGTCTGAAGGTAGGCGCATTGTGGAAGCGTCGCAGTCGAGGCGGTGGAATAGCGTACTACTTGATCCTGCATCTTGGGTTCGGGCGCTGGTCCGCATATCTTACGCGATGGCATGGGAAGGGCGACAACACGCTCTGGTCTGTTGTTCCCTTCGATAGTGTAGTGAGAATGCAGCACATCGGTTCTGAGGCGCAATGGCCCGAAGAGTGCTGAATACCCCCTAAAGCGTCCAATCAGCGAAACTCGGCCAAGCCGCCATCGAGCCTTGCAAGAGGACGTCATGCTTCGGAACGCTTTCTATTCGGCGCGCACGATCGGGGCAATCTCCAGCTGATCTGCCACGGCCTGCCAGCGATCGGCGAAATAGCCATAAGCGGTCTTGATCTGCACACCGACGGGAAGCTCCGGGCATTCATTCTCGCCGTTGCTGCCCCAATTGACCCACCCGGACTGCCGTCGCTGGACGATCTGGAAGGCCCCGGACGGCTCCGATGTCCACCAGATCATGGCGCGACCCGTCGCCTCGTCAAATTCCACGGTCTTGTCGGCTGGACCAGGAAATATCGTTTCGTGCTCGACCGCGGACACGTCGACAGGCTGATCTGTCAGGACCCAACGACGATCCGTCAGGTCCGCCTTGACGTGCGCGGCGGCACGAACGCGCGCCAGCCGATCACGCAGCTCATTTTCCTCGAGCACGCCCTCCCATTTGCAGAACAGCCGCCAATAGAGATCCCAATGCGCGGATTCGATGTCGCTGAGATGCGAACGGAATTCCTCGAACTTCCGGCTTTGGCTGGGCGAGTTGGTCACCGTGTCCGCCACCATCGCGACGAGCTCGCCGGCATAGGGGTCCCCTGCCCGATAGCGCGTTCCGCCATAGGCGGCAAAGCGGTCGAACACGAGTTTGCCGTTGCCACCCTCGAACTCATCGCCAACGGTGATCTTGTTGGCGACGGAGCGGCCGTTGATGACGGTTTGGAACGGATCGACCCAATAGCGGCGCTGGAAAAAAGGCGTCCCGTAGGTGAAGACCCAGTCGATTGAGAAACGCTTGCCCTTGAGTTCATCCAGCAGGCCATCCGGGATCGTGCCGTGCATGCGATAATGGTGCAGAACCGGACCGCGCTCCAGCGTCTCGATCGTAACGGTCGTGTGTTCGGGAGGGTTGATGAGGCCATTCTCCGGGGTGAAGAAAGGCCCGTAAAAGCCGCCCAGGGCATTGTTGCCGGATGGCAGGAGTTCGAAATCGTCAAGCAATGACCGGAAGTGACGAACCCCCCATTTAGAGGAGCCCAGGCCTCGAGCTGTGCCGGAGCAGAGCTCAAGGTCGAACGCGCCAGTGTCAAGGCGCACGAAGCAATCCGCTTCCCTGCCTTCGAGAACCTTAAGGCCGGAAATGTCAACCCAAGCAGGATCGCATGGTTCATCCATAGTCAGCCGCAGACGGCCAACGAAGCTTATGGTCGCCACGAATCGCGTTTCTCCTGGCTTGGCGTCCTGCGTCAGGCGCTGGCACAACACCCGGTTGCCGGCGTCGTCGCGAGCCCACCACAGGGCATGCGGCAGGTCAGCCATGACGGAAAAAGCGATCGGCTCATGGTCGCGCCGGCCGGCGAGAGGATCTGTGATGGTGACGGCATGGGTCATGCTGGTTCTTCCAGTGCAAGGGTGGCGAGCTCGGATGGAGCGGCGCCGCTAGGACGTGGCGGTTACCGGCCCGAGCCACGGGGCGGCGCTTTCTTGCTGAAGCGGAAAAGCCCCGGCCGCTGCTTCAGGCTGTCGATCGCGACGGCCACGATGATGACGACGCCCTTGATCAGAAGTTGGGTGAAGAATGGCACGTTGAGCAGGATCAAACCCGTGCTCAGCACGCCAAGGATCACGGATCCAATTAGGGTGCCGACAATTCGGCCGCGGCCGCCGGCCAGACTGGTTCCGCCAAGCACCACCGCCGCGATTGCGTCCAGCTCGTAGCCGGTGCCGGCGGTAGGCTGGGCCGAAATGACGCGGGCGGCGAAGATGACACCCGCCAGGCCGGCGCAACCGCCTGCCAGGACATAGACCGACGTGACGACCCGCTTGACACGGACGCCTGCGAGTTTGGCTGCCTCGGCATTGCCGCCCACGGCATAGACATGGCGGCCATAGCGCGTCCGCTCCAGGATGAACCAAATGATCAGGTAGACGGTAGCCATCACAATGACTGGCATAGGGATACCCCAGAGGTATCCATTGCCGATGTCCTTGAAGTTCAAGGCGCTCGACACGATCGGCTGGCCTTCGGTGATGGTATAGGCAAGGCCGCGCAGGAAGGTCATCGTCCCCAGGGTGACGATGAATGGCGCGAGCGAGAGGTAGGCCGTCAGCGCTCCGTTAACCAGGCCGCAGGCGGCGCCGACGGCAATGCCGACAAAGATGGCGGCGGGGGCCGGCACACCCGCTATGGCGGCGATGACGGAGACCACGCCAGAAACGGCAATGATCGATCCGACCGAAAGGTCGATGCCGCCGGTCAGAATCACGAGCGTCATGCCTGCCGCCAAGATGGCGTTCACCGAGATGGCGCGCGCAATGTTGAGCAGGTTGTCGACACGGTTGAAGTTCGGAGCGATCGCCGACATCAGGATCACCAGCGCGACGAGCACCATAAGAATGCCCACGCGATCCCACCATTTGGCGAAATCGAAGGGGGCGCGATCCGGAGCGGTCGGTGATGCCTGAGTGGTGTCGTCTTGAGCAGTGTTCACGGTCGCACTCCTGTGTTTCCGCCATGAATCGCGGTGCCCGTCGCATGAAGCATCACTTCTTCTTCCGATGTTTTCTCCGAGACCAATTCGGACACGATCCTGCCCTCGCGCATGACCATCAGGCGATCGCTTATTCCGATCGCCTCCGGCAGATCAGACGATATGATCAGGATCGCCTTGCCGGCGCGGGCGAGTTGGTCGATCTCCTCGTAGATCTCGCGCTTTGCACCGATGTCGACACCGCGCGTCGGCTCGTCGAGGATCAGCACCTTGGAATCGCGAAGCAGCCATCGCGCGAGTGCCGCCTTTTGCTGATTTCCTCCAGACAGAGCCTTCACGGGCAGCAAGGCTGCGTTGAGCCGGAGTTTGAGCCGCTTCATCTGCTCCATAACCGCATCGCGCCGTTTCGTGCGATTGACCACGCCTGCGGCAACGAAGCGGTCGAGTGAACTGATCGCAATGTTGTCCTCCACCGAATGCTCGAGGAACAGGCCTTGCTCTTTGCGGTTCTCGGGCACCATGCCGATGCCGTCGGCAATCGCCTCGAATGGGTCCGACGGGCGACTGGGTCGCCCTTCGATTGTGACTGAACCAGCGGTGCGTGGGTCGGCTCCGAAAATCAGGCGTCCGACTTCGGTCCTGCCCGAGCCGATCAACCCAGCCATGCACACAACTTCTCCGGCCCGGACCGAGAAGTCGACCGGGCCGACGTTTTCGCTGGCCAGACCCGCGACCTCGAGGACGGTGGCACCAGGGTTGCGCTTGTCGTGATGGTAGAGGTCGGCAACCGGACGCCCGACCATCATGCGAACCACTGCTGGCGGGCTGATCTCGGCCAAGGTGCCGGTTCCAACATAGCCGCCGTCACGCAAAACGGTGACGCGGTCCGCCAAGTGCCAGACCTCTTCCATGCGGTGCGAAATGTAGATGAGACCAACGCCCGCCGAGCGCATTTGGGCAATGATACGGTAGAGTTCCTGCGCCTCGGCGCGCGACAGCGCCGCCGTCGGCTCATCGAGCACCAGCACGCGGGCATTTTCGCCCACGGCGCGTGCGATCTCGACCATTTGCTGCATACCGACGCTCAACGAGCCGAGCGGTCGTCGCGGATCGATGGTTGAATGGATGCGTGCCAGCTTCTCTCGCGCCTGCTGCTCCATACGGTGACGGTCGAGCATGCCCAAACGCGTGCGCGGCTCACGTCCAAGCGCGAGATTCTCCGCGACGGTCATGTCGGACACCGTGTTGAGCTCCTGGTGGATGATGGCGATGCCGTGGTCTGTGGCTTCGATCGGGGAACGGATTTCGACTTCGATGCCGTCGATCAGGATACGCCCAGCGTCGCGTTGGATATTGCCGGCAAGAATTTTCATCAGGGTGGATTTGCCGGCGCCGTTTTCGCCCATCAGCGCATGCACTTCGCCCGCTCGTAGGTCAAAACGAACCTTGTTCAACGCCAGCGTGGCACCGAAGCGCCTCGAAACATCTTCGATGACAAGAAGCGGAAGTTGGGTGCTCATGGCAGCCTCACGGGTCTTGAGGCGGGGAGCGGCGCAAGGCCCCTCCCCGCAGGGGCTGGTCTGGGAGACTTTACCAGCCGGGATACTGGGTGACGTTGTCGCGAGTGACGAGAACGCTTTCGATAAGGATGGTTTTGTCCTTCGGCGCCTTGCCGGCAATCATGTCCTGCGCGACCTTGACCGCCTGGCGCACCATCTCCGCCGGGTTCTGCGTGGCGGAGCCGATGAACGGTGATCCTTCCCGCTTCAGTTCGGCGACCGCTTCGGGGCTGCCGTCCACGCCGGTGACCTTGATCTGGCTGGTCTTGCCAGCCTGTTCGACTGCGAGCACCGCGCCGAGCGCTGACGGATCGTTCATGCCGAAGATACCGGTGACGTCCGGGTTGGCCGTCAGCATGTCGGTTGTCACGGCGAGGCCAGAGGCCCGGTCATTCTTCGAGGCTTGCTGGCCAACGATCTTGATATCGGGAAACTTCGCGGCGACAGTCTTGCAGCCATTGATGCGGTCGATGATGGTCTGGATGGGCGTGCCGTCCACCAGGAGCACCTGACCCTTTCCGCCCATTTGCTGGAACAGGTACTCGCATGATTTCTCGCCCGCCTGTACGGCATTGGTCATGATCACCGCGTCGGCACCGTGAGCCGGAGTATCGACTGCGATGACAATGATGCCGGCATCCTTGGCCCGCTGGATAGCCGGCTCGATGCCGGCTTCGTCTACCGCAGAAATGACGATCAGATTGACGCCCTGCTGCATGAAGGCATCGATCTGGGTGTTTTGGTTAGCCAGGTCGAGTTGCGCGTCCTGCACGTTGACGGTGGCGCCGATCTGCTTGGCTGCATCTTCCGCGCCTTTCGTCATGGCGGAGAAGAACGGATTAGACATGTCCTGCACCATCAGGCCGATTTTCTCGATCTTGCTGGGAAGCTTGCCTTCGGCACTTGCCGGTGATCCCCCGCAGGACAGGCCGAACGTCAGAAGGGATGCGGCGGCAATGAGCCGGATATTAGTGGTTGCTTTCATGGCGTTTCCTCCTTGTAGTCTGCCATCGTGATGTGATGGCAAATTCGGTTTCCTTGACTGCCGAGCCGCGACAATCACCGCGGTCAGACTCCGAGTTTCGATTACCCTAATCGTTTAGGTACGGGCGCGAAAAATTCGGTCATCATCTTTCCAATTCAAGTTGTCGTTAGGCTGCTTGTGAGGCCATCGGCCCGCGCGCATGCGCTCCGTCTCTCGAACACCCGCAGGAGCTGCGGATTGTCAGACGGGCAGGCACACGCTGCTGATCCTCGGGAAGATAGATTGGGGTGGCAACATTGCCCTGCTTCTCGGCTTCGACCTGCTTGTCAATAATCCTGCGCAGGGTCACCGCCGCGAGGTGTCCGATCTGCTCGCTATGCTCGTTCAACACCGTCATCGGCGGATCGGTAAGCTCCGACCATGCGAATTCGTCATACGCCACAACAGCCATTTCCTGCGGTATTGCGATGCGCCTTTCAGCGGCAAGTTTCATGGAGCCGAGCAGCAGCGGGTTGTTGCCTGCGATCAGCGCCCGCGGAACTTTGCCGGTGACGTCGAGATGACGCGCCAATGTGCTGTAACCCGACCGTGCGTCGTTCTCCGATTCCAGAACCAAGAGGTCGGCCCCGTGGCTCCGCGCTGCCTCCCTTATGCCGCGCTGACGATCGAAGCGCGTCGACCATTTCGACGGATAAACCAGAAACACCCAATCCATGTACCCATGATCGGCGAGATGTTTGCCCACCATCAGACTGGCATTGTAATTGTCGGTCGTCACACTTGGCGTATGCGAGGCCTCGGCAGGCGGCGAGGAGTCGACAAAGACCAGCGGAATATCCCAGCGCTCGAGCAGTCGCGTGTTCTCGGCCGTCAGCGTCAGCGTCGAAATTACACCGGCGGTCCTCGACTCGATTAAGCGGTGGATCATCCTGTCCTCCAGACGGGCGTCATACAGCCCGTTGACCGCAACGTCGCCGACAACCACCGTCCACTCGGAAGGTTCCAGCGCCTGCTGTATGCCTGCCATCAGATCGAGATAATAGGAATTGGAAGTACTTGCAGTAATGACGGCAACCGAGTCTCGGCTGGCCCGGCGCAGTTCCTGGGCCGCGCGGTTAAGGACATATCCGAGGTCGCTCGCAGCTTTCAGCACCTGCTGTCGGCTTGCCGAGGAGACCCCGTCGGCTCCGCTCAGAGCGCGCGACACCGTGAATACAGACAGGCCTGTTGCGCGACTGATGTCGCGCATCGTTGATCTTGCCAAGGGTCGATCCTCCGGTCGTCAAGTCAGCCCACAGGCGTAACCTAAACGATTAGGATGAATACCCCAGCGCTCAGTGCGTTGTCAACCGTCGGTCTGACGAGTAGCCGCAGCAATGCAAAAGCGGCCGCCAACTTGATCCGATCAAGCTACTGAGGCCTGAGGCCAATGAAAACGCTCGCTCTCGTTATTAGATGGCCAATTCGATCAGAAACGGTGCTTTCTGCTTGAAACTTTGCCGCATCAGATCAGCGCATTGTTCGAGGGTGGCGGCGGGAGCTGCTTCAACGCCCATACCGTTTGCGAGCTTGACCCAATCGATGTCAGGGTTCGACAGATCCAGCATATCCATGGCAACCGGCCCAGGCACCGCCCCGACACCCTTGTACTCGCCGATTAGTATATTGTATTTTCTGTTGCTCAGGATGATCGTCGTACAGGGCAGTCGCTCTCGCGCCTGCGTCCAAAGTGATTGCAGAGAATACATAGCCGACCCATCAGCTTGGAGGCTGATGACGCGGCGTTCGCCATCCGCTCCGATTGCTGCACCTGTCGCTACTGGCAGCCCATCCCCTATGGCGCCCCCCGCCAGATGAAGCCAATCATGCGGCGGCGCATCGAAAGTGTGTTGGTAGAAGCCCCGCCCGTACGAGACGCTTTCGTCTGATATGATTGCGTGCTCCGGCATCACAGCGGAAAGTGTTAGGGCCAAGCCCTCTGGAGATGGTTTGCCAGTGACTGGTTCAGGCCGGCGCCCTGAGACAAAGCCTGTAGCCTTGGCTGCACCTAGCGCAGCGGCAAGTGCCTCCAATGCAGCCATTGGATCCTGCTCGGGCCGAGTGAGAACATGGATCTGGGCCTCTGGGGAATACTGGCGGGAAGGCTTCCCTGGATAGGCGAAGAAGCCGACTGGAGCGCGGGCGTTGACGAGAATGATGTGACGGAAACGCGCCAGGGCATTCACCGCCTCATCTGTATTATAAGGCACACGCTCAAGTCGCATGCGCCCCTGGCCGCGCTCCAGGCGCGCGTTCACGAAATCGCCCATGACGCTGGCGCCGGTGGCGCGCGCAATGCGGTCGACGAGTGCCTGCGCCGGCGCGAGAACGGCTCCGCCAGCCAAAAGCAGCAGTACGTCCTTGTTGTCGCGCAGGACATGAGCTGCAACTTCGACCGCGTGCGGATCCATCGGCGAGAACCCTGCTTTTGGCAAAGGCTCCGCCACTTCACCGCCTTCGTCCCATGATGCGTCGGAGGGTAGGATTAGGGTCGAGATGCTACCTCCGCCCACGTGCGCTGCCTGCACAGCCACTGCGGCGTCGCGCCCGACATTTGCCGATGACAAGCTGGTACGAACCCATCCGGAAACCGTGCGGGCGAGTGCTTCGGTATCGGCAGTTAGTGGCGCATCGAAGGGCCGGTGATATGTCGCCTGGTCACCGACGATGTTGACAATGCCGCTTTTTGCCCGGCGGGCGTTGTGGAGATTGCCGAGCCCGTTGCTCAGGCCAGGCCCGCAATGCAACAGCGTGCAGGCGGGCTTTCCTGCCATCCGGAAATATCCGTCGGCCATACCGGTGACGACGTTCTCCTGGAGGCCCAGAACGCAATGCATTCCCGGGATCTGGTCGAGCGCTGCCACGAAATGCATCTCGCTCGTGCCCGGATTGGCGAAGCATGTGTCAACCCCTGACGCGAGCAGCGTCCGAACCAAGCTTTCGGCACCGTTCATCTTCGAAAACTCCCATATCGCGGACATGCCCACCCTAGGGCGGTCATTCCGCAAAATTTGAAACAGCCGCGCTCAGCTTGCGAAGCGATCGCCTGCGGTGGCGGTTCTGCCGCAGGTCTCAGGGGCGAATCGGGGGATAGACGGGCGACCTACACGTTTGGCCCTGCAACTTAAGTGGCGCAATTCATTCGCCAGGTACGCAGAATGTACGTTTGTTCGCCGCCAAGAATTTCCCCATAGGCCCTTCCCGCTATCCCTTTCCCGACGACGGATTGGACCCAAGTTTGCATAAACTTGGGGATCAACCAAAGTCGGTGACCACAGTCACGCCCGGCTCATCCGTCTTGTCCATCTTCATCAAAGCCGTGATGGCGCCCGCGAGATCGGTGGTGGAACCGATAAGGCGGTCGATAGGAAGCAGTCCCTGACCGATCATGGTGAACATCGGCTCATAGGCGTGAGATTGCATGCCGAGGCTTCCGTAGATCTCCAGTTCCCCCATGATGACGTCTTCCATTGGTATCTCGGGAGAGCTCTGAGACCCGAGGGTCAGACCGACCTGGATGTGGCGTCCCCGCTTGCGCAGACTCTTGACCGAATTGAAGCAGGTGACTTTGTTTCCAAGCGCGTCCATTGAAACGTGTGCCCCACCGCCGGTGGCATCGACGACCGCCTTTGGGACGTTCTGGAAATCATTGGCGTTGATGCAGATGGTCGCGCCGAGGGACTTGGCAAGGCTGAGCTTTTCGGCCGTGATGTCCACCGCAACGATCTGGGCGCCCATGGCATGGCCGATCATGATGGCCGATAGGCCGACGCCGCCGCATCCGTAGACCGCGAGCCACTGGCCCGGCTTCAGACGCCCCTGCTCGACGACGGCCCGGAACGAAGTGACGAAACGGCAGCCGAGGCTTGCCGCGGCCTTGAATTCGAGCGCGTCGGGCAGGCGGACGAGGTTCAAGTCGGCTTGCTCCACGGCGACATACTGCGCGAAGGATCCCCAATGCGAGAATCCGGGTGTAAATGGCACGTCACAGATGTGCTGATGGCCGGTTCGGCACTGATGACAGTGGCCGCAGCCTGACGAAAACGGCATCGTGACGCGATCGCCAACCTGCCACCGCGTGACATCTTTGCCCTTCGCCACCACAGTGCCGGCGAACTCGTGTCCAGGCACATGCGGCAAAACGATGGAGGGATCGTGCCCAACCCATGCGTGCCAGTCGCTACGGCAGACACCGGTAGCCTCGACTTTTATGACCGCGCCGCCCGGGCTCCCATTCGGGTCGGGGACAGTCTTGATTTCTGGCAGGCCCGAAAAAGTCTCGTATACAACTGCTTTCACTTACCTGCCTCCTGGTTTTGCCTGAATAGGCCCGGCTTGAGAGCCGCGCGTCTCGATCACTTGAGAGCCAGAGCGGACTTAATAGTTTCCGCGCGCAGCCTCGGCCAGGATCATGTTTTCCCGCGTCAGCTCAGCAACCGTTTGCCTAAGGTGGGTGTTCTCGGCTTCCAATTCCTCCAAGCGCAACAACTGGTGGCTCGTTTGGACGTGATACTCCCGAAGCCACCGCTCGTACGTCGCTTGCGTCACGCCTATCAGCCGAACCGCTTCAGCGACGCTGAGCCCTTGAGACATCGTCACGTCAACCTCACGCAACTTTGCGGCGATCTCGTCAGCACTGTGTTGGTGGGTCATCGAGTCCTCGCTTCAGCCTCTATTACACTTGCTTCATGTAATTTCTTTAAGCCGGTAAGCTCTCTTGGCAGTTCCGCCGAAAAGGTTAGCCTTTTCCGAAGCTGAATAGCTGCTTGCTAGCCGCTTGAATGCATTCCAAAGGACATGATAACTATATGATCTTTTATCTACCGGAAAATTTGACTCGAACATACACCTGTCGGGACCGAACAATTCAATCGCCGTTTCGATGTAAGGGCGCCACGCCTGGGCGAGCTCGGCAGACGTCGACGGTTTGTCCAGATGTCGGAAATCAAGATCAAGACCAACTATGTGCAAACCTAGCCCCCCAAGCTTTACATACACGTTCTTGCATTGGGCAAGTTCTTGCATGCTCGCTTTCCAGCCGGCGAAAACCTGCTCCCTCTTGCCGGCATAGACCCCGATCCCGAGGGGGGCGCCAAGATGGTCGAGGATCATGGTGGTTCCGGGAAAAGTCCGCGCCAGATCTGCAAATTCGGCGATTTGCGGATGATAGAGCCAGCCGTCAAACGATAGTCCATACCGCTCCAGACGCGAGAACCCGGCCCGGAAAGCTGGATCCATCAGCAGCCTCGGGGGATAGTCGAGCGGGGTCGATTTGATGGTTTGATCAGCGTCCCAAGGCGAATTATGCCTTACGCCCTTGAACCGCTCTCCGCCGCGTTGCATTTGCATTTCAAGGACGCGGTCGACACGTTCCCCTAAAAACAGGTCGGCAAATCCGACAATTCCTGCGCAGACCCTGACATGCCCATAGGTACCGCTCGCAGCACAGGCGGCTACTCCGTTTGCGAACTCGACCTCGCCAACTGGCGCCAAGTCAGGATCACCTCCCTCGCGGTACATTGAGCGGCACTGGACATAGACCGTGCCGACTATATTGTGGCCCACATCTATATCCGCGAGCATATCCGCCAGCATGTAGCGGTGGCCTCTATCCCAAAGGTGATGATGAGCGTCGATGATTGGAAGGTCGGGCTCCAGTATCTCTTCACGGTGTTTGGCGAGCCATTCCTCCGATATGGCAAACATGGACTTCTCGATCTCTTTGATGGTCAAAGCAATTCCCTTCCTGATCGGATCCTTGTGGATTACGAATGCTTCCTGGCTTCCGCAATGTTTGGTGAGTTGCCGGCGATACGGGATACGGCCCCACCGTCGAGCGCAACTATCCGGTCAGCCACGCGCAGTGCATTTGCGGCGATTGTCAGCGACGGGTTGATCCCGCCACTGGTGGGAAAGAAGGAGGCATCGACCACGTAGAGGTTCTCGATCTCATGGGCGCGATTGTCGCGATTTAAGACGCTGGTCTGCGGATCCATGCCGAACCGACATGTCCCGCAGACATGCCCGAGGACCCGGTTCTCGCTGGCGCGGTAGATCTTCTTGAATTTGAGCGGCTTGAGCGCGTTTGCGATATGCAGTCTGAACTGCGCCAGGCGCCTCGCTTCGAACGGTCCGATTGAATATTCGAGTGTGATGTTCTGCTTGTCTTCCGAGAGCCCGATACGGTTGGACTGATACGGCAGATCCTCCATGAACGATACAAGAGCATGTGCGCCCGACAACATGCGCCGAACGCGAAACTCTACGATCGCTCGGATGACAGGATACAGAAGGCCAAGGGGTCGCCAGACCTCCTGCAACGTCTCCTTGAACCCGGCCGCTATGCTTCTGGCCGGAGGCATTCGTCCGTTTGACTGGATCGTCCCGAGTTTCATGCCATCGATCAAGTAGAAATCATTCATAGCAATTTGCTTTTGCGGGCCGCTCGTATATCGCGTCTTGGTATAGACGATGTAATAATCGACGAAATGCCGCATGAGATTTCTGCCCACTTGGCCAGAGCCATTGGCGAGACCGCCCGCTCCATTCGAGCGCAAGAGAATAGCAGGCGTGTGCACGGCTCCGGCGGCGAGAATGACCTTCCTGCCGGACAGGCGAATTTGCTTTCCACGCCAACGGGCGTTGACGGCCGTTACCCGCCCGTCGGCGGAGTCGAGAGTATCGACCTCGCATTCCGACAACAGCGCGGCTCCATGCTGTTCGAGGGCCGGCTCAAGACAGGCGGTGACGCTATCCCGCTTGCAGCGCTGCGGACATATATAGCCCACACACTCACGGCATCCCGGGAGGTATTCGCAGGCTACCGGCACATGGTAGGGATGAAGGCCCTTGCTCCGGAAGTTCTCGGCCAGTTCTTCGACAGAGGCGGTGAAAGCGGGCGGCACTCCGATGCTGCGTGTTTCACCTGGCGGACGCAGCGGGTCCACGGTCGCACGCACGCCGTAGAGACCCTCGGCCTTTGAATAGTATTCATTGAGCTCGTTGAAAGAGATCGGCCAGGACGTCGGCAAATTGGCGTCCTCGGCATCGCGATAGTGGGACGCCGGGGTGAAGTCGGACGGGAACAGGCGCTCCATGACCATGCCGTAGAGCGCGCTGCTGCCGCCCGTACCAATGCCCAGGACGGGCCAGATTTGGCGTGTGTGGGTTCCTGTGACGTCATTGATGGAGCCTGTGAAACGGCCGCCACGACGCTTCTGTTCAGCGGTAAGGCCGCCGGATCCGCTCCCTGTCAGAGCCTCCAGCCAGTCTCCCGCCAATGAATCCGGCGAGTCGACATGATATCGTCCCCTCTCGCAGAAGAGGACGGACTTTCCGGCCTTGGCAAGAGCATAACCTGCTGTTGCGCCCCCGACACCTGTCCCTATGACAATGACATCCCACTCACGCGAGAGTATTTCCGGATCGTCGATAAACTTCTTCACTCTGCAAAAAGCTCCAATTTCGGCTCTGCGCTGAGCGACAGGCCGCATTTCAATTAACGATTGCTATAACCGCTTCGATCTCTACCCGGACGTGCGCCGGCAGCGATCCCATGCCAACCGCGGAGCGAGCGTGGCGGCCGCGATGCCCCAAGACTTCCACCAAAAGCTGCGAGCACCCTTCCATCACCCGGGCGTGGTCGCGAAAATCGGGAACGGCATTCACCATGCCGAACACCTTCAGAAACTCGATGTCATCGAGTGAACCTGTCACGGACCGTGCAACTGACAGCAGATGCTTACCGCAAAGCCGCGCAGCCTCGCGGGCCTCGTCAAAGCTGCAGTCAAGCCCCACCTTCCCTGTCAGAAAGGAACCGTCGGACAAACGCGGGACTTGTCCCGAAATGAAGATCAGCCTGTCGATCTTCTTGAACGGCACGTAGGTATAAGAAGCTGGCACAATTTGCGGAAGCTCAATCCCAAGCTCCTCTAGTCTGTCTTTGGTAAACGTCATCTCTCCTCCCCATCGGATGTTGCAAGTATCGCGTCGGCGTAGAGGTCCGGGTCCACATTTCGTCCACTCAAGACGACGACGGTTATACGCCCAGTGGTCCGCTCGCGATTGGCCAAGAGGACGCCAAGCGCCAAGGCGCCGCCCGGCTCGACCACCAAGCCGAACTCCTCAAACGCTTTTTTCATGCCCTGCATTGCCTGCACGTCGGTGCCCGTCATGACACCAGACAGGAGCCTCTTGTTGACCTGGAACGTCAGCGGACCAGGAGATGGGGAGAGAATGGCATCGCAGATGCTTCGGTTTGTGAACGGA
Organism: Mesorhizobium sp. M0276; assembly: GCF_040321755.1. Taxonomy (NCBI): domain Bacteria; kingdom Pseudomonadati; phylum Pseudomonadota; class Alphaproteobacteria; order Hyphomicrobiales; family Phyllobacteriaceae; genus Mesorhizobium; species Mesorhizobium sp. M0276. The sequence continues at coordinate 256,289 of NZ_JAMYSC010000003.1, forward strand.
AGCGTTACGATGTGCCCTTGCTGCAGGCTCTGGGCGGTGTCGTCATAGCCCTCGGGCTCGACCCCCCATACTTCGGTAGCTGGGGAAAGCGCTTCCATGGCCAGCGCGCAGCCGGCCATGAGCCCACCGCCCGAGCACGCGGCGACGAACGTGTCTATGGCGGTGCCTGCTAATTCCTCCGCGACCTCAAGCGCGACGGTGCCGGCGCCGGCGATCACGTGCCGATGGTCAAATGCCGGTATATAATGCAGGCCTTCATTCTCGACGGCGCCTTCAATGAGCGATTGCCTATCCGCGCTGTCCCGGTCGAACAGCCTGATTTCGGCGCCCCATGCGCGCGTCCGATCGAGTTTGGCCGCCGGTGTGGTTGACGGCATGAAGACGACTGTCCGCGCGATCGAAGCTTTGCGTGCAGCCCAGGCAACCGCCTGGCCATGATTGCCGGAAGAAAGTGCCACGATACCATGTCGACTCGCCTCGCTTGAGAGCTGCGAAACCGTGTTCCATGCCCCGCGCACCTTGAAGCTGCCGGTAGGCAGCAATGTTTCCGCTTTGATCAACAACCTCCCGCCTGCCCGCTGGTTCAGGGTTTCGCTTTCAAACAAGCGGTTTCGCGGGAGTACGTCCCTTAAGCGTTTGGCCGCCTCCTCAATTTCTCCGAATGCTGGAATCTGTACCTCTAATGAGTTTTGCGCGGCGTTCATAAGGGCATCCCGTGAATTTGATATATCGTATAGCGTTGCTGATTCTTAGTGTCAACGGGGGGAATACCGCCCTTGTGGAGGGTCTTAGGCGCACCGGACCGTGGGGGGCCGGGCGCGATGGGCCGGTGAGTTCCGGCGCTCTGTAAGGGCATAGCGGCCACGTTCTGCCGCAATCTGGCATTGGCATGCTTCGACACCGCCCCAAGCCCTGCGTCTTGAGGTGTGTCGCGGCGGGAGGTGGTATTGTCTCGCCACTTTGCCCAGCCGAAATCACGACTACCGCTCGAAAAAGAAATTGACAGACGCTCGAAACTGGCACTTATGATATATCAAATCAAAGCCCTGCCAGCTCGGCACGCCAGAGGACATAGGCCATGGCAACAGCAGATATCGCCCGACGCTGTGTCGCATTTCCTGGGAAAGTCGCGACTTGGAAGGCGATGACCTCCGGGATCAGCACAGGAGCAGCCGATGCAAGCCTATAGATACATGTTGAGGCGTTTGGCCGGACTGCCTCCGCTGCTGCTTGGCGTGGTGACTATCGCTTTCATTCTATCGCATCTGGCGCAGGCAGATCCCTTGACATCGATCCTACCGGAACGGCAGCTCAGCAATCCGGAGGCCGTAGCGGCGGCCAAGGCAAGATGGGGCCTGGATAAAAGCCCAATTGAGCAATACGTCGTGTACATCAAGAACATCGCTTCCGGCGATCTTGGCACGTCTTTCCGGACCAAGCGCCCAGTGTCCCAGGACCTTCTGGAGCGCCTCCCCGCGACTATGGAACTCGTTGTGGCCGCATTGCTGGTTGGGTCTGCTTCCGGGATCTTGCTGGGGGTCCTGGCGGCGAGAATGCGTGACACGCTAGTCGACCATCTCGTCAGGCTATTCGCACTGCTTGGCTCTTCGCTGCCAGTCTTTTGGTCGGGTCTGGCCGCCTTGTCTATTTTCTCGGTTCAGCTCGGGCTGATGCCAGGCCCTGGCCGCCTCGATTCGCGCTCGCCGGCCTTGGACACGTTCACAGGATTCTACACGGTGGATGCGCTTCTCCAGGGCAAGTTTTCGACCTTCCTCGAGGCTTTGTCGCACCTGATATTGCCCGCCGCAGTGCTTGGCTGGTCAATTACGGGCATCATCTCACGCTTGGTCCGCGCCAGCATGCTCGATGTCCTCAGTCAGGATTACATTTTGATGGCCAAGGCCAAAGGCGCAACCGACAGGGGCGTTCTCTTCCATCACGCCTTGAGAAACGCACTCATTCCCGCAATAACGGTTATTGGATATTCTTTCGCATTTCTTCTTACTGGCGCCGTTCTGACCGAAACGATTTTCTCCTGGCCTGGAATTGGTTCGTATGCAGTCGACTCCGCGCGGGCGCTTGACTACCCCGCGATCATGGGGGTGACCTTGCTCGGTGGCGCGTTCTTCCTCCTGACAAACCTCGTCACCGACCTGACATACGTATCCGTCGACCCCAGGATCAAGCTACAATAGGTATCCAGATGACAAGCATCCCATCCACCTTGCCTCGGACGGGATCGAGGCGCCGTCGTAACCTTTGGTCGAGCGCGCCGGGCTACATCGGCCTGGTCATTATTCTGTTCTGGATTTTCGCTGCGATGACTTCGCAATTCTGGGCGCCTTACCCGTCTCTTGATATGGTCGGGCATCGCCTGCAGCCGCCCAGCTATTCACATCTGTTTGGGACGGACTCGCTTGGCCGGGACGTATTTTCCCGAACAATGGCCGGCGCGTCATATTCGATCCCCATCGCAACGACGGTGGTGGTTGCGGGTGCTCTTTTCGGTAGCGCGCTCGGCGCCATCGCCGGTTTTTTCGGAGGATGGACCAACACCTTGATCATGCGCATGGTGGACATAACGCTGTCGTTTCCCCCGATGCTGTTGGCCATGGCGGTAGCGGCGTCCCTGGGACCCGGCCTGTGGACGGCGACACTGGCGATGATTGTGGTGTGGTGGCCGCTTTATGCCCGGCTGATGCAAGCACAAGTCATAAGCGTCAAACACATGGAGCATGTAGACGCGGCTATTTCGTCCGGAGTCAGGCCGCGGAGGCTGTTGACTCGCTATATTCTGCCCCTCTGCTGGACGCCGATCCTGATCAACGCCACGATGGATTTCGGCCAGGTCGTGCTGCTTGCGGCCTCGCTCAGCTTTATCGGGCTGGGCGCCGCCCCGCCTGCGCCCGAATGGGGCGCGATGGTCTCCGACGGTGCTGTCAATTACTATTACTGGTGGATCGCCACAGCACCGGGATTAGCTATTCTCACCGTCGTGCTGGCGCTGAATTTCATCGGCGACAGAGTGCGTGACATCCTTGACCCGAGGAAAGGCTCATGAGCGATGCTGTCCTGCTTGAGGTTCGAGACCTCAAGGTCGCCTTCGACACTCCCGAAGGTCATGTGGACGCTGTCAGGGGCGTGACGTTTTCGCTCCGAAAGGGCGAGATCATAAGCGTGGTTGGCGAGTCAGGATCGGGAAAGAGTGTGACGATGCGCGCGCTCATGGGCCTCCTGCCCCAGTCGACCCTGATCAGCGGCTCTGCGAAGCTGCTTGGAACCGAATTGGTTGGCATCGCCCCGAAAGAGCTGCAACGGCTGCGCGGCTCTCGAATGGCAATGATCTTTCAGGACCCTCTCACCGCACTCAACCCAGTCTTGACGGTCGGCGACCAGGTTATGGAGGCGATCCGCATTCACAACTCCGCGATGTCGGACACCGACATCCGCAGGCGAGCCACGGATTTGCTTGCCGAGGTGGCAATTCCGTTCCCTCAGAAGCGAATGGAGCAATATCCTCATGAGTTCTCGGGCGGAATGCGCCAACGGGTGGTGATCGCCATCGCCATCGCCAACAAGCCCGACTTGATCATCGCCGATGAACCGACCACGGCTTTGGATGTCACGGTACAGGCCCAGATTCTTGAGCTGCTGGAAGAGCTCTGCCATCGCAACAACACCGGGCTGGTGCTGATTACCCATGACCTCGGCGTCGTTGCTGGAATCGCGGAAGCCGTCTCCGTGATGTACGCCGGGTCGGTCGTCGAGCAGGCGAGCGTCGACGACCTTTTCGACAATCCCGCACATCCCTACACCCGCGGTCTTCTGGGCTCGCTGCCGGAGATCAATGGGGAGATTGGTCGCCTGATGGACATCGGCGGCGCACCCCCCACGCCAGAAACGGTTCCGAATGGCTGCGCATTTCACCCGCGGTGTAGTTTCGCCATCGAGAAGTGTCGCGCGCTATCTCCTTTGCTCACCAAAGTAGGCAATTCAGCTGTCGCATGTCACCTGGCAAATGGCCTTCCGACATACCGCAGTCCAAGGAAAGCGGCATGACGGACATTCTCCAAAATCTATCGGCCCCCCATGGTGATATGGAAATGGCTGCCCAGGCGCCGGCGCCCGCCCTGCTTTCCGTGCAAAACCTAACCAAGGAGTTCGGCCTAGGCGGTGCCTTTGCAACCGGCGTCGGCGCCCCCGTTGTACGAGCCGTCGCAGGCGTCAGTTTTGATCTGATGCGCGGCGAGACGCTTGGCCTGGTCGGAGAATCCGGTTGCGGAAAATCGACGCTTGCGCGGTGTATTTTGAGGCTGACCAAACCGACCTCCGGGGCAGTCCTTTTGAATGGCGTCGACCTGTCAAAGCTTAGCAATGACGAGATGCGCCAGCAGCGCCGGCATCTTCAGGTCGTATTTCAGGATCCCTTCGCATCGCTGCACCCACGAATGCGGATTGGCGAAATCGTTGCCGAACCTCTCGGCCTGCTTGATCTCACGAAAAGCGAGAGGCGGAGCCGCGTCCGCGAGCTGATCGAATTGGTGAAGCTGAACAAAGAGCACCTTCAGCGATTTCCACACGAGCTCTCGGGAGGCCAGCGCCAGCGTGTGGGTATAGCGAGGGCACTCGCGGTCAACCCGAAACTCATTATCCTCGACGAGCCCGTCTCGGCGCTCGATGTCAGTATCCAGGCGGGCATCCTGAACCTTCTCGCCGATATGCAAGAGAGCCTCGGCCTCGCTTACCTATTCGTCGCTCACAATCTGTCCACCGTCCGGCACATATCTAACAGGGTCGCTGTCATGTATCTTGGAAGGATCGTCGAGATCGCCTCCAGGGAAGAAATTTTCGGCAATCCTCGGCACCCATACACGGTTGCGTTGCTATCGGCCGTTCCGACGGCTGATCCCCGAACCGAGCGTCGCCGAAAAAGAATCGTCCTTCAGGGCGATTTGCCAAATCCCGTGAATCCTCCAAGCGGTTGCCGATTCCGAACGCGTTGCTGGAAAGCACGCGACATATGCACAACAGAAGACCCGGTTCTGCGCGAATTAGGGAATTCCCGTGTAGCGTGCCACTTCCCTGAGCCGGACCGTGCATCGCAATCCCAAGCGCAATAGTTCGGTTGAGATCTTTTTAGGCGCCTGGCGAGACAGGGACGGGCGCATTGAAGCCTAAGAAGCCGCGCCGAGCTGTGCTAAGCTTATCTGCGTTCCGCCGAACTAAGCCAGAACCTTCGCGCCACATCTATGCCGCACGTGGCCGCCCTCTTCCAAGACCCTGCACTCGACTGGCGCGATGCATGGGCTGCCTGCGATCGGGGCTGTCCCCACGGACGTGGCGCGCCCGCACCTATTTACCAGGTCAAGGTTCACAGGCCGCCGGCGGTGCCCTAAAAGGAACCGCTCCGCACAACTCCACCCCGCAGCCCGATCGGTCTAGCCTTTTTTGGCCGCCCGGCGCGCGCGAAGTTTTTCGGCCCCAATCGCGGCGTTTCGCTCCATCATTTTCCAAAGACTGCGTGGGCTGGCGCCAAGCTTCTTGACAGCCTTGCCCCGTTCAGGAGGTGCAAATGCCTCGACCGTATTCTTCCGGATCGCCTCAAGCACGATGTCAGCGACAAACTCCGCGGTGACGGGAGTCCCCGCGAACGACAAGGCCATCGCGTCGTCTTCCGCTTCCTTGTCGAGCATCGGCGTCTCGGTCGACGTTGGATGGACAATCGTGAATTTTAAAGGGCTTTCTCGCTCCTCTAGCGCAAGCGCAAGGTGATAGGCACGAAGCGCATGCTTGGCTGCCGCGTAGCTGGCGATGCCCGGAAAAGGCAGGAAGGCGGTCATGCTGCATATCGTCACGAGATGACCGTGGCCTTGCGCCTTGAACTTGGGAAGTGCCGCCATCATCCCCCTGACAGGCCCGAAGAAGTTGGTCATCATCGTATCTTCATGCTGCTCCATCTTCAAATCGCGGGCGTATCCGGTGTGGACAATGGCGGCATTGTTGACCAACACATCCAAGCGGCCGAATTTCGTCCTGGCTCCTTCGAGAACGTCGTCCCATTGCTGCGACGAGCAGATATCGAGCCGAACAGCTTCTGCCTTTGGCCCAATTCCCTCTGCGACGCTTGTTGCGCCAGCCAAGTTGATGTCGGCCAGAATGACGGTATTGCCGGCTTCGGCTGCCCGCTTGGCCAACGCCGCGCCGATGCCGCTCGCCGCGCCGGTGATTAGGAACACTTTGGATTTGGACATTGTTTTTCCCTCGTGTGGCACGCCTAAATCGCTTCCAAAAAGCTCGCTCTAGATAGCCTTTGATCGGCTGTCGTCAGACCAAGAGCGACCGGGGGCTACATTTAGGATAAAACGATATATCATACTTGCATTTTGTGCGAGAGGGTGCAAGTAGAAAAGGTCACCCCGGCGATACTTGGTCCAGCCGTTTCTTGTTGAGCCAAGGTTTTACAGCGTCTTTCCGTTTCGAGACCTGAGCACCTTTGGATATATCAAACGCCCAAAACTCACAGGAGACTTTTTTGAAAAACGCCCTGAACGCACGTCTTGCGAGCGGCAAGGCCTGTCTAAACGGTTGGTTGGCTATCCCCTCGGGATTCTCCGCCGAAGTCATGGCCAAGGCCGGGTGGCACAGCATCACGGTGGACCTTCAACATGGGGTCCAGGACTACCTCACCATGGTGCAGTGCTTTCAGGCGATCGGCGCCTATCCGGTGACGGCCATGGTTAGAGTTCCGTGGAACGAACCTGGCATTATCGGCAAAGTACTCGACGCTGGCGCTTGGGGCGTCATCTGCCCGATGATCAACACTGCGGAGCAGGCGAGGGATTTCGTCGCTGCCTGTCTCTACCCCCCTGCTGGGAACCGATCGAACGGCCCGGTTCGGGCTGGTGGCTATGGAGAGCCCGGGAACCTCTATCAGGAATTCGCAAACGAGGAACTGGTTATATTGCCGATGATAGAGACACGCCAGGGCGTCGAGAATCTTGATGAAATCCTGGACGTTCCTGGCATTAGCGGCGTCTATGTCGGCCCAAGCGATTTGGCCTTCTCGTTTGGCCTGCGACCGACCTTAGACCTGGAGGATACGAGAATCCTTGCTGTCTACGCACGCATAATCGAGGAGACAGGCAAAAGGGGGCTGATTGCCGGCCTCCACTGTGCGGCTCCGGCCTATGCGGCAAGGATGATCGATATGGGGTTCCGCATCGTGACCATTACCAGCGACGCCACGCTCCTTGGCCAGATCGCGCGGGAAACAGTCAAGGAGATCCAGACCTCCGCAGGCGACCTCAGCCGATAGCGGCCGTTCCCGATCATCTGTCCGAAGACCAAGAGCAAAAGCAGCCGCAACCGCCGCGCCTTTGTGGCCAAACAGAAGGGTAATTGGAGTGCCCCAACTGGAAGCCGAACGGCTCGGGCCTGCCAGCGTGATAGTGTAAAGGCAAAGCCTCTGCCCATCGGCGTTGTGAACATCTCTGTGGTGTTTCTGCCGCCGTTTCGAATATACTGGTTGGCGCAAACTCCTGTGTCGAGCGAAGGTCACAAAGGATTGCCCCTTCGTCAGGGCAAGCCGATCGGCTGAACGTTGGGAAAGGAAGTCGATGTCTGTTACCGAGAGCTACGATGACGACGACGCTGCCCAGGAGGCAGACGAAGCCATCGACCGAAACCGCGATAGCCTTTCGGAACAAATCTATGCGCGGCTGCGCCTAGCGTTGATGACAGGTCTCTACGGGCCTGGCGCCCGTTTGAGCATCCGCAAGCTGGCGGTCAGCTACAATACGTCTCCAACGCCAGTCCGGGAGGCGATTGTTCAGCTCGTAAGGGAGGGGGCCTTGGAATTACGGCTTGGATACCAACCGCGGGTTCCAGTGCTGTCAATTCCGCGATACATCAGCATCAGGGAAACACGCGCTCCGCTGGAGCGGCTTGCTGCCGAATTGGGTGCGGTTAACATTACCGACGAGGAAATCCAAAGACTGCGCGAACTTCACGATACCTGGGTGAAGTCTGAGGCGCAGGAGCAATGGAAAGCTGCTCTTGCTGCTAACCAGGAGTTTCATTTTACGATCTACCGGGCGTCAGGAAACGAGGTCCTGGTTCACGTTATCGAAAACCTGTGGCTACTTTCCGGACCGTTCGTGAACAACCAGTATCCAAACATTCTGCAAGCGGCATCGAAGGTGCATCCGCACGTGTTGATCATAGATGCGCTCGTGCGCAGGTCGCCGAGCGAGGTCGGCGACCTCGTCTTGCGCGACACACGCGAAGGCTCCTACCTGATCCTTCAACAGTTGAAGGAAACGCAGCGGCTCGGCAAGAAGAAGACGGCAGCGAAGCAGAAAAACGGCCAAACGCTCGATTGAACCCCGCATTCAGCGCCAGCTTACAGCAAGATGTTCTGTCTGGTTGAAAACAGACAATGTCGGCCGACGTTTCGGCGCAACGCCCCGCAGGTAGACTTTGATCGACCGGCGGGTGAAGCACCTCGCCGGCCGATCGACTATCCTCGGGCTGGGGGTTGGCGGTACCAACCTATTGCTTGAAGCTTAGTTCACGCAGTGGCATCAAGTCGTTGAGGCTGTAGCGAACGCCTTGCACGTGTTTGTTATAGACGTAAATGTTGTCGGGATTGACGAGGCCGATAATGATCCGATCCCCTGTCATTTCCAGGGCAGCCTGCTTGAAGAATTCGTCACGCTTGTCCTCGGGAGCCGCCAGTGCCTTGTCCAGCAGTTCCTTCTCCTTGGCGTTCAGCAATCCGAGGCGCTCGGCGCCTGACCGCTTTGCCCACCGTGTCCCGGGGATCATGCCAAAATTGTCGATATACTGCCCCGTCCCATAATAGTCAGGGGCATAGAATGAGGCGGTCAGTGGCGTGCCGTCTCCACGGACGGTATCAAGCCAGACTGGAAAGGTCAGCGGTTCAAGCTTGATACGAATGTTGGCCTTGGACAGATCCTGTTGAAGCTTCTGCATGAGAGTGGACATATCCACCCCGTAATAGTTCATGTTTGGAAACTTCGCCTCAAGATCGAGCCCGTCTTTCAATCCAGCCTTTTCCAGCAGTTCCTTAGCCTTTTCGACGTTGTATTCAGGCTCCGGCAAGCCTTGCGTGCCTGGCCATTCGTTCGGAACCGGAGACGGCTGCAGCCGACCGGCGCCACCGACGGTGAACTCGACAAGGCCTTTGTAATCCACCGCATAGCCGATCGCCTGTCGAATTTCCTTCGTCATAGGAACGGGGTTAGCCTTCGCCCCAGGGCTAAGCGCCATATAGATATAGTTCGCCGATGGCAAAGAATCTACGACGATATCGGGGGATGATATAGTCTTTGCCGTGTCAGGATCGATTTGCATCGCGATGTCCACATCACCGTTCTGGATCAACTGCGCCTGCGCAACCGAGTCTTTCACTTGCTTGAAGAGCACCTCGCTGACGCCTGCTGGTTGCCCCCAATATTTATCGTTCCGCTTCAATCGCAACTCCGCATTGGGACTGTATGCCGCCAACACGAAGGGACCGCTGCCAGCCGAGTTGGACAGGAACCATGGCTCGGCAGGATCGGTGCCGGCGTCTTTCCCCGCCCGTGCGCCGTGTGCCTCGGCCAGATCACTATTGATGATCGCAGAGCTGCTCACCATGACCTTGCCAAGGAACTCGCCATCCGGCTGGGTCAGCTGGACTTTGACGGTGTGGCTGTCGGGCGCCTCCATTGACTTGATCGTGCCCAGCGTCCAGGCGTTACCGCCTTGGCCATTGATGAGCCTGTTCCAGGACCAGATGACATCTTTTGCCTCCACCGGAGTACCGTCTGCAAAGACGGCCTTGGGATTGAGCTTGAACACGAAGGCCGAGTTGTCCTCGTTGGCCTCCCATGACTCTGCCAGTCCCGGCTCCACGGACCTCCCGTCTTTGCCGAGATGAACAAGCGTTTCGTACGTAGCTGTCAGGTAAATCATGCACGTGTCGCAACCGGCCCGCGATGGATCGAGTGAGTTCAGGTCTAGATTCCGGGCAATCACAAGCGGCCTGTCCTGTCCCCAGGCGAAGGTGGGAGCCGCGACCGGAGCGATCAACGACGCGGCAATCGCGGCGACCCTCAACCCGTTCGGGTAAGGGCGGGATTTCAAGGAAATATTCATGGTCTTCCCCTTTTTTGTTTGGGCGCTTTTCATTTCGCCAGTCGGCCGCGCAACATTTGACTTGGCCGTATCGGGCGTTCGGACCGGATGCTGGTCGTGAACATCCGGCGATGGCTTCATGGATGCTTCGGAGAAGCCGGACGAGCGGTGACTGGCAGATTCTGCTAACGCGGGACTGAACGCGCGTGCCGCGCGACGGCCCCGCCCTAGCCAACTGCGAGTGTGGCGGCATTCTGTCCGTCCTCCCAACGGGTCTGTCATTTTGGTATATCATAATCGCCGCTTTTGGCAACGACGTTTTTGGCGATACCGCGCAACGCTCGTTTGATATATCAACATAGAACTTGAAACGATCGGATTCTGGCTCAGTCATGGGGCACACGGTGTGCCGCAAGGCTGGGCGACGCGCTTGCAATTCCCCGATGACGGATCACGCCCGGAAGCACGCATGCCCTTCAATCTGAAGAGGGCGGATCACATCCATCAGGAGCGCAATTGCTGTTGCGTCCCGCGAATGGCAGTGCACGACCGCCTCATGGTGTGTGGCGCGGTAAACCCCTCGTGAACGATGGAACCCCGAGACAGCGGGCTCCGGAATTGCGATACAAGTCCGATGAGCTTGGCCACGCCCGGATGATCGAGAACGTCCGCGAGTGGAAGCAGTCCTCCCAATGCAATGGCTTTCCCTCTCAAGCAGCTTGGCGTAATTTCAATTGTGGCCCACGATATATCAAATGGCTCTGGAGTTGCTAAGCTGCTTAGGGGAGGCTGCCGCCGCGACAAAAAGGGAGCGATTGCTGCGACCGCAGTTGTAGCCGATTTGACAAACGGGACCGCCCTATACCTTCCGGCGCACAATCATGGCAAATGGACGCAGCCAGTCGGCTCAAACCGCCAAATCGCTGCTTGGTCGGCGAGCAAGTTTTGTGGTCTCGCCGCAGCGATGCCTCTAAACTGCACATGACGTCAAACTCGCCGCGCAGTGCTGGACGTACTCAAGCCTCATATCCCGCCCACGATCAGGCACGCTATTCGTGCCCTCTCCGCCGAGGTAGAGGCAACGAAATCTCGCCGAGTCATACTTCAACAGCCCTGCCCGCGTCGGTACGAGAGCAAATCGGCGAGCTTTGGCGTCGACAAGTGCGGGGTTTTGGTGGCATCGCCTACGGAACGTCCCATGCAACCACGTTGGCGCCCGTCTTTACTGTGACAGCATGCGTGGGGAATGTGGCATAAGTGCTTTCGATCATGATGATCTCGCCATCGAAAGCCTTAGAACGCGCGCAGCCGAACTCCACCCGGCCTTAGGCGCGGCGAGTAGCCGCCGGACCGGCGGCTGTGGCAATCGCTCCCTTGGCCTTATATCACCTTCTGTTTCGGATTCTCTCTATTCGAATTGAGCAGTTCGATAATCCTGGAAGAACCCTCGCGCAAATCGCGCACCGCCATTTCGCCTGCTTCGGCCGGAGACCGCCTTTCCAACGCGTCGATCAGCAGCAGATGTGGGTGCACCCCAGACCTGCTCAGGCGTATGTTCCGATATTGATAATAGACAACTGGGTAAGACAACATCCAGAGGTTCTCGATGATGCGAACCAAAATATCGTTCATGGATGCTCTATAAACCGTAAAATGAAACTCATGATTAGCAGCAATTGCCGCTTGCCAATCCCCCTCAGCTTCGAATTGCATCCACTTGTCATTGATCTCCCGAATATGCCGGATACCCTCTTCTGTAATATTGACTGTGCTAAGTTCAGCGGCCAGCCGCTCAAGAGGTATGCGAGTGTCGCGGATCTTGATGTACTGTGCAATCGAGAGAACCGGCACGATAGGCTGGTAACCCGACCGCAGTTCCAGTGCTCCCTCTCTTACGAGCTGCATAACTGCTTCACGCACGGGTGTCGGCGAGGTGTTAAAGGTCGCGGCCAGCTTTCGGATGCTTAAACGGCTACCGGGCTCATACCGAGCGGTCATCAGCGCACTGCGCAGCTTGGCATAAATCTGATCAGCCAAGCTGTCGCGATTCAAACCTATGCGGTCGTCAGTTTCCTCATCCGAGCGTTCAACATCCGTCTTTGTCGCAAGCATCATTTCTCCCTGCCCGTAGCCGGGCACCGCAATACCAGAATCTCGTGCCTCTCAAAACGTGTAGCGGCAGGATTCACTGTCGGAGTCTGTGATCATCCACATGCAGCAGTCAGCCGCAACATGTTTTAGAGCAGTCCCGATGACGGATCAGCTGCCCTGTGCAGGTCTGCCGATCCAATGAGCGTCCACTGAGCGTTGACGGGCCAGCCATGGGCGGGTGCGGCGTCGAAGTTCACGAACGGCAAGCCACCGAAGGTGAGAGTCAAGGAAATGCATCAATTCAGCATCGTCGGCCTATCGTTGAACGATGCAGATGGCCGATTTTCCAAGTCGAGGATCGCTCCCATGCCCTCCCCCGCCAGCTCTGATCATTCCCGGCCTTTTCCTTAGCCAAAATGGGTTTTAAACGCGGATTGGACCCGGTATTGATCGTCGGTGCCGTAGACGACGCTCCAACACTGGAGCGCCGTACAGGGATGTGAGATGCCAAGTTGAAGGATGTCTCCCACCAAGAGGCCTTCGACGCCTGGTCCGGAAATGAAGGCGTGTTGGTCGTTCACCTTCGCGACCACCGGCAGTTGGTCATCTACTGAGGTAACCTTGACGCCATCACGGTAGATTCGCCGCACGATAGGGACCCCTTGGTCGGTTGGCGCATCGCGCCTTCCGAACCCTGCTATGGCAAGACCCGCTTCCGGCCGAGATACGACTTCCGCCCAAAGTGACAACACCGGCCTGATCGCATTTCCTATCGACCCATAGCGACTTCTTGCTGCTATTGCCGCGAGAGCCCGCTGCTGCATTCCGTCGTCAGAGAAGAAGATGGCTCCGGAGCGCAGCACCAGTGAGGTTGGGCCTTGAGTTTCCGCCACTGGCCGCAGAGCGTCGATCACCTCGTCGAAATAGCTCGAGCCGCCTGCGGTAATGATCAAGTGCTCGCCCAAAGGTACGGCTTCTCTGGCCGAACGATGCGCGTCAGCAACCAGTCGAAAAAGCTGGCGAAATACGATCTGATGGTCCACGCCGCTTCCGGCCGCAGCGCCGGCTTCGTAGGTTGCGACGCCTGCCAGTCTGATCGCGCCATTCGTGGCGATGATTGCGTCGCGGATCGCCATGGCGGTACCGATGTCTCTGGCGCCGGTCCGTCCGAACCCGACCTCGATCAACCCGAAGGCTCTGGCCTCGCCTCTCTTGCGAAGGGCTCGGTGCAGAGCCCTTACGGTTTCGACCGAATCCAGGAAGACATACGCGTCGACGTCCGGAAAGAGCGCCAGGGCCGCGGCCAGGTGAGTACAGCCGGTCATTCCACCGGGGGGGCTTCCGTAAATGATGCGCTTCACGCCTGCAGCCATTAGTGCAGACAGCTGCTGAACATTCGCCACGGTCGCCCCCCAAGCGCCGGCGGTGATGAGCGAGGCCGCTAAGCCTGGCATCATGGGCGTCTTGGCGTGAGGCGCCAGGAGCACTTTCTCGTTCTCGGCGAATTGCAGGAAATTGGTGGCATTGGATAACAGAGCTTCCTCGTCCAACGTCAGCACGGGCAGTGTCATGCTGCCGTCGTGCGGCGACCAATTCATCGCCCTGAGCCTTCCGTTCGATATCACGACCCCGGGCGGAACGCCTCGTACGCTCCCATCAAGCTGGAGGCCCGCGGCTTCATTAAAGTCCAGCAACTTCATTGTCGCACTCCGTTGGAAATCGCAGTCAAAGCTTGTCTGACACTCTCGTTGCCTTCGACGCTGGCTACGGAGCCAACGCTATCGGGACCGCTCAGAGCTGGCGGCGGACCGCGCTGCGATACACCGCACGCCCGAGACTGCCCACCCTGCCCCTGGCACAGGTGCGCCACTGATTCTCGCCGCGCGACAGGGGTCAGAGCGGATCTGCTGCATCCTCTCCCAAAGAACCAACTAAACTCAGTAGCGCGCCATGATAGATGCCTCGCCAGTCCGGTGGTGGGAGCCCCGCCTCTTCGCTTGAAGAACGAAGCCAGGGCCAATAACCGTTCCAGCGTTGTCGATGACTGAAGTTGTGCCCTCCTCGTTGACAGACAGTGCCCTCCACGCAGCCAATTCTGTTTATAGGTATCGCCTCCGGACTGTTGTCTTCAGGGCATCCAGCAACATCGCCGCGAGAACCAGAGCGCCTTGAATCATCTGAGTGTATTGCGGCGGCATCGAAAGGAGGTTGATCGCAGTTCTGATTGCACTCAATAGAAGCACGCCAGCAAAGACCCCGGACAATCTGCCGACGCCACCCTTTAGGCTCACTCCACCGATGACCACCGCTGCAAACGCTTCGAACAGCATCCCGATACCAAGGTTCGGGGTCGCCCCGGATGTTCGAGCTGCGAGCAACCATCCGGCAAAAGCCGCGAGTGCAGCCGATAGCACGAAGCTCCATGCAGCGATCTTTTCTACAGGGATTCCGGCCCGGAATGGCGGGATGGGGTTGCCGCCCACAAGGTAGAGATAGCGGCCAAACGGCGTCTTCTTCAGGACGAATGAAAATACCAAGAAAATGGCGACCGTCAGCCAGGCAAAGAGCGGGATTCCCGCTAACTTCACTAGGGCGATCGACCTCAGCGAAGCGGGCAATCCAAATACAGCCGAACCGCCATTGAACGCTACGACAGCGCCGCGAAGGAAGATATATGTCGCGAGCGTCGCAATGAACGCATTGATCTTCAGCTTAATAACCAGGAGGGCGTTGGCGAGACCGATGGCAACGCCCAAGCCAAGAGCAACCGCCAGCGTCCCTGGAATGATCAGCCAACCAGGGCTTTGCCCCCATCCCCATCCGAGCGGGCCGGTGCTAACCAAGGTCGCGGTAACCATGGCGGCAAGAGCCATGGTCGACTCGATCGACAGATCCATTTGGCCGGCGATGATCGTAATCGATAGGCCGACCGCGAGGATGCCGACAAACGTGGCCTGCTCGATGATGTTGAAGAAGATGCCGAATTGAGCATAACCAGGAATTGCGACACAAAACACCGCAAGAATGGTCAGCAGGATCAGCCATACGATGTTCTCGAGTGCGGCTTCGATAAGCGTCCGCTTCATTCCCTGCCCTATCTGCCGAGGGCGAACGGTTTCCTGGTCACTTAAACTTGTCATGGTTGCCTCGAAAGCAAGCCTGAGGCCGAGCGAGCGTGCTCGGTCCCCAGGGGGTCAAATCAAAACGTCAACCGATTGGAGTGACCTTGACGTCCGGGATCTTGCCATTTCCCCAAACGTCCGGGTCGTCAACGTTTTGCTTTGTCACGACCTTTCCAGGTATCTTGAAATAGGGACCCCATGACTCGATCGTCAGCGCAGCGTCAAGGCCAAGAACCTGATAAGTGCCGACGTTGAGAGGTTGTTTATTTACAAGCTTATCCAACACCTCAGCCACGGCCAATGCTTGTGCATACATGGGCTGCGCAACCGACGCTTGCTGCCAGCCGGCACGAATCTGAGCCAATCCACCGGGGTCGCCGTCGCCATCCAGGCACATGACCTCGCCCGGCTTCTTTCCGGCCGCTTCTAGCGCTCCTTGAACTGCGGACGCCAGATACCCCGAGTGATAGAAAATAACATCGATGTCGGGGTTAGCCTGCAGCTGGTTCTGGGCCGTGCTGCCGGCGTTGGTTGGTTCCCACTGCGGCGTCGGCTTGGTGATAAGCGTCACGTTGGGAAGCCCCGCCAACTTCTCGCCGAAACCCTTTGCCAGGCCCACAACGTACGAGTCGCCGGGATCTCCCATGATTTGCAGCACTTTGCCTTTGAGCGAACCCTTCCGCTCCTTGAGAAGCCGGATCGCCTCATCCCCAGCAATGCGGCCGATCTCAATTGTGCCGGCCACAGAGGTAAAGTCGAGCTTAGTGCTCTTGATCTCGCGATCAAATGCGATCACCGGAATTCCGGCGGCCCTAGCCTTCTCGACGCCAGGCACGGCTGCGTCGTAGTCGACGGCGGCGAGGACGATCGCCGTTGGATTTAGATTGATAATGTTGTCTATCTGGTTCAGCTGCAGATCGGACTTATTGCCGCCATCCAAGGTGATCATCTCGTAGCCGATCTGCTGAAGGAAGGCGGCCTCGACCTTTGCGGACGCCGGATAGAACGGGCCGCCCGAATCAGGAATTAGGAAGTACACCTTTCCTTTACTTGCAGCCGACACGCGGCTGGACGCCAGTCCGGCCACGGCTGCCAAGGCAAGCCCGCCTATCTGTCTTCTCGAAAAATTCATTGCTGCGCTCCCTGTTTTCTTATTGCCGAGGACAAACGATCAGGATGCGGATCGGCGAGCCGCATCTCCGGTAATCATTCGAATGACATCCTCGTGAGTTGTCTGGGCAGTCGGCACGTTTCCTGAAACCCGCCCCTGATGCATGACTACAATGCGATCCGCGATCTCGAAGGCATGGGTCATATTGTGGGTGACGATGATCACCGTGATACCCTGATCGCGCACGTGCGCGATTGTCTCTAAGCCACGTCGCACTTGCTCCACGCCCAGCGCGGCAAATGGCTCGTCTAGCACGACGAGCTTTCCACCCCAGTGGACAAAGCGGTTAAGTTCGATCGCTTGACGTTGGCCGCCCGAGAGATGCTCTGCGTTAATTCGCACAGAGCGGATGCGCGTGCCTCCTGCACTCAGCACCTTCTCAGTGATTGCCTTCATCTCGCCCTCCCGAAGAATCGGGATGCCAAAAACTCGCCTAGTGAGTTCGCGTCCCATGAAGAAATTCGCGACAACGTCGGCATTCAGGCAAACGGAGAGGTCTTGGTAGACGGTCTCGATGCCCATCTGCTTGGCGTCGTGAGGAGACTCGAAGACGCGCTCCTCGCCTTCGAAGAAGATCTTGCCGCCTGACGGCTTCAGTCCGCCAGAGATTACTTTGATCAACGTCGACTTGCCTGCGCCGTTATCACCCAGCAGGGCCAGCACCTCGCCTCGACCGACGGAAATATCCACTCGATCCAGCGCCATGACAGCGCCGAAATGCATACTGATGTCCTTCAGGTGCAATAAATCGCTCACGGCAGCCGCGTCCCTCATGCTGTTTCCGCAATTGATCGACCATATACGATATTTCATAATGGTCAAACCTGATATTTAGGAAATTGGACCGAGCCATCCCTCGCATCATGAGCTCAACAGTCACCATCGCGGAGAGATAAAAACCTTGTAGCTACTCGGAATCCCGGAGCCGCAGCCGCTTGCACGACGCGTTTTCGGTAGCGCCAACATCCTCACCGGAAGGGCGGATGGCCGCAGCAATTTGATGTTGGCATTTCATATTTCGTGCTGCGAACGATAAAATCGGCTCGACAAGCTCGGATTTTGCTATATCAAATCTGCGTTGATGAGAGAATTCTGGACGCGCTGTTTTTTGCACTTCGTAGTTGCCGCCGGCGGGGTGAAGGAGAGTATCGTTTGCACTTAGATTCGACCCAGTCGTTCACGCGACATGTTTCCTTCGAACTCGCCCTCGGGGAAAGTCCGGTTTGGGACGACGACCGGCAGACACTTTGGTTCGTCGACATCTTGGCGCCGGCGCTCTATCAACTCGATCCAGCTTCGGGACATTTGGCCGCGCATCCGATGCCCACGGCGGTCGGCAGCGTCGGCATGGCGCAGAGCGGACGCTTGATCGTCGCGCTTCGAAGCGGAGTACACCTTTACGACCCGGCGTCCCGATCGCTGGAGTTTCTCGTTCATCCTGAGCCGAATGTCTCGATCAATCGTCTCAACGACGGCAAAGTCGGTCCGGACGGCTGCTTTTGGGTGGGCAGCATGCACGATTCCGTTCCGCGCTCGCCTACCGCGTCACTTTACAGGATCACGCCGGACGGCAGGTGTACTCGGATGTTGGGCGGAATCAACGTGTCGAACGGTTTGGCTTGGAGCCCTGACGGCACAACGATGTACCACGCTGACTCGAGAGGTTCGGTCTCTGCATATGATTTCGATCCCGCCAGCGGCCAGATGTCCCGAATGCGGGTGCTGGTCACGCCCAGTGAGGCAGAAGGTCTGGCCGATGGTGCCGCGGTCGATGTCGATGGCTTCTATTGGAGCGCCGGAGTAACAGCAGGCTGCGTCAACAAGATTTCACCGGCCGGCGGCATCGTGGCCTCGATGCCGGTGCCCACCGATGCGCCAACGATGCCGTGCTTTGGGGGGCGCGATCTTCGAACCTTGTTCATAACGTCGCTCTCGACAGCCCGCAACGGCAAGCCGGACCAGGGAACCCTGATCTCTTGCCGGATGGACGTACCTGGCGCGCCAATCGGGAAGTTTGGGTGATGCAGAGCTCACCGATATTCGACGAGACCCGATACCCGCGTATCGCGGGCCTTTTCTTGTCGAACTCGCCACGCCCGAGTTCGGCTGGGCACACGGCCTCTTCCAGCAAAGCGAAGCATCTTCGCGCCTGCGCGCCCCGTGAAAACCGAAAGCAGCCCTCACTGCTGGCAGACAGTGTGGGGCCCAGTCTCGACCTGAATGCCCAAAAAATCGGGGTGCAATGCCAACCACTCAATGGCCGCGACGCTATTAGCCAAGAGGATATAGACGTGACCAAGCCTTTACCCTCGACCGAAATCGCCTATCACGACGTTCTTTTGCATATCGACGGGAATTGGCGTCAGGCAAGCAACGGCCGAACCTCTCCCGTCGTCAACCCGGCCACTGGCGAGGTGCTGGGCGTGTTCGCCCATGCTGGAGAGGTTGATATCAGAGCTGCGATAGAGGCCACGAGCAAGGGTTTCGAAACGTGGCGCGCGACCTCGCCCTTCGATCGGTCCAAGTTGATGCGGCAAGCCGGCGAACTGCTGAGAGCCCGCTCTGAGCATGTTGCGCGACTCCTGACACTCGAACAGGGAAAGCCGTTCGCCGAAGCCAAGGCAGAGACGCTGAGTGCCGCCGACATCATCGATTGGTTCGCCGAGGAGGCGCGGCGCACCTATGGGCGTATCATTCCAGCCCGCTCCAGCGCTGTTCGCCAACTCGTGATTAAGGAACCGGTCGGGCCGGTTGCTGCATTCACACCCTGGAATTTCCCCGTCAGCCAGCTTGCGAGGAAGCTTGCCGCCGCCTTGGCCACAGGCTGTTCAATCATCATCAAAGCCGCCGAAGAAACGCCTGCAGCGCCAGCCGAACTGGTACGCGTGTTCATCGATGCCGGCTTGCCGGACGGCGTCATTGGTCTTCTGTATGGAACACCGGCTGAAATCTCACAGCATCTTGTGCCCCATCCGGTGATCAAGAAGATATCGTTCACTGGATCGACTCCCGTCGGCAAGCAGCTGGCGTCTCTGGCCGGCCAGCATATGAAGCGAGTGACTATGGAACTGGGTGGTCACGCACCGGTGATCGTTCTCAAGGACGCTGATCTGTCACGCGCCGTGTCGACGATGGTTGCCTCCAAGTTCCGCAATGCGGGGCAGGTCTGCGTTGCGCCGACACGCTTCCTCGTCGAGGAGCCCGTCTATGACGAGTTCGTGGCGAAGTTCAGCGACGCTGCCAGCAAGATCAGGATCGGCAACGGGCTCGATGCAGAGACAGGCATGGGTCCGCTGGCCAACGCGCGACGGGTCGAAGCGACCGAGATGTTCGTTCAAGACGCGGTGCAGCACGGAGCCGAAGTGGTGGCTGGAGGCGAAAGGATAGGCAATACCGGCTTCTTCTTTCAGCCGACGGTCCTCTCCAATGTGCCCACATCTGCGCGCGTCATGAACGACGAACCATTTGGCCCCCTGGCGCTCATGATCCCGATGCGGTCGATTGACGAAATCATGGTCGAAGCAAACAGGCTGAATTTCGGTCTGGCGGCATACGGGTTCACCCGGTCGGCAGCCAGCGCCGCAAGGATCGGCGATGATATCGCTTCGGGCATGATGTCGATCAATCATCCTGGGTTGGCGCTCCCAGAAGTGCCGTTCGGTGGCATCAATGACTCGGGCTACGGCACCGAGGGCGGGGCCGACGCATTGGAAAGTTATCTGAACTCCAAATTCGTTTCCCATTTGCAAATCGACTGACTTCCCAAAACAGACGGAAACAATCCATGAGCACATACGACGTCGTGATCATCGGCGGCGGCATTGTTGGCGTTGCGACCGCAATGCGGATAAGTGACCGCTATCCTGGTTTTTCAGTTGCGATCATCGAAAAGGAGGCGGACCTCGCCCAGCATCAAACTGGGCGAAACAGCGGCGTCATTCATGCCGGCGTCTACTACAAGCCAGGCAGCTTGAAAGCCTTGTTCTGCAAGGAGGGGGTCGAGGCGACCATAGCTTTCTGCCGCCAGCACTCCATACCATTCGATCAATGCGGAAAGATGATCGTGGCGACAAAGCCGGACGATCTCCCGCGCATGACCGCTCTCCACGGACGCAGCAAGGAGAATGGCCTGAATGTCGAAGTTCTCGATGCAAAGGAGCTTGCGCGGCGTGAGCCCAGGATAACAGGCCTCGGGGCGCTATTCGTGCCGACCACTGGCATCGTCGACTATGCCGTAATCGCCCGCAAAATGGGTGCGGAAGTGGTGCGCCACGGTGGTGAAATCCTCACCGGCTTGAAGGTCGAGGCCATCAAGGAGGACCCGAACGGGGTCACGATCGAGGCGGGCCCGAGGACAATCAAGGCACGTCACCTGATCGTCTGCGCCGGGATTATGGCGGACCGCCTGGCCAAGCTCAGTGGACTGACCCTGGATTTTCAACTGGTGCCATTTCGCGGCGAGTATTACAGGCTCGGCCCGCACAAAAACGACATCGTTAGCCACCTGATATATCCCGTACCGGATCCCGCCTTGCCATTCCTCGGCGTCCACCTAACGCGCATGATCGGCGGATACGTCACCGTGGGACCGAACGCCGTGCTCGCGTTCGCGCGCGAAGGCTACAGGTTTGGCGATTTCAGCTTCAAAGATGTAGCCGAGATATTCTCGTACCGTGGGTTCCGCGTGTTTGCGAAGAACAATCTTCGTTTGGGTCTGTCGGAGATGGCCAATTCTTTGAGCAAACGACGCTATCTGGCGCTTTGCAGGCAGTACTGCCCCGAACTGAAGATCGACGACCTGGAGCCTTACCGTCCGGGTATCCGCGCCCAAGCGGTAATGAGCGATGGGACGATCGAGCATGACTTCATCATACGCTCCACGGCCCGGATCGTGCATGTCTGCAACGCGCCTTCCCCGGCAGCGACGTCCTCCATGCCAATTGCTCGCGCGGTCGTTGACCGCGCTGCAACGCAATTCGGCTGGTGAGGTGGGCATCCCAGCGCGTCCCGCGGCCATTGTGCAGAGTTGATCGGCCGAGTTAGGCATTCATACGCACCGGAAGATCTGCGGCTAACATCCGCCGTCATGCTAGTAGGATGTTAAAACCGGCGCACAAATGAAAAATGACTGGCTCGCTACGCCTAAGCCGGAGCTGGTTGCTTCTAGGACGAATGTCCCCAGGGCATAGGTCCGGCCGTCTACGGCCTTTGCTGTTCGATACCAAAACGCAATCGCCGGATGCTGTCGAAGTCTCCGCCCTTACGGAACTGATGTGGATGCGCCGAGTTCCGACGTGATCGCAATCCCATCCTCCATCGGACAGCGCCGAGTTCGCGTCGCGGCATTTACAGCGAGGCTCCCGCCTGAGGTGACTCATCGTTCAGGTGACATGCGGCGAAGCGTCCGGGCGTCACCTCTTTCAGCGCAGGCTCCACCCGAACGCACCTGTCGAAGGCGTGCGGGCATCGAGTGTGGAAATAGCAGCCGGTTGGAGGGTTGATCGGGCTCGGTATATCGCCGTTCAGGACGATACGCCGCCTCTGGTCGCCCACTTTCGGCACGGGAACGGCCGACATCAGCGCCTCCGTGTATGGATGCCTGGGGGCCGCGAAAACGTCACGCTTGGAGCCGAGTTCAACGATCTTGCCAAGATACATCACAGCCACGCGGTGCGTCAGGTGCTCGACCACGGCGAGATCGTGGCTGATGAAAAGCAGGGCGACGCCCAGTTCAGCCTGTAGATCCTGAAGAAGGTTGATGATCTGCGCCTTGACCGAGACGTCGAGGGCGCTGACCGCCTCGTCGCATACGATGACGTCGGGATTGGTCGCCAGGGCGCGCGCGATACCGATCCGCTGCCTCTGACCGCCGGAGAACTCGTGCGGCCATCGGGAACCGGCGTCTTTCGGCAGGCTCACCGTCTCGAGCAGCTTACCGACCTTAGCGTGGATCTCGCTGCTATTGGTCGCAAGTGAGAAATTGCGCAGTGGTTCGGCCAGAATGTCCCGCACGCGCATACGTGGGTTCAATGAGCTGAACGGGTCCTGAAATACAAACTGCATGCGCCTGCGCAGCGGCCACCACGCGCTTTGGCTGAATGCGTCGATACGCGTCCCGTCCAGGAAGATTTGTCCGGCAGTCAGGCTGGAAAGACCGAGTATGGAACGTCCGACCGTGGACTTTCCGCAGCCTGACTCTCCAACCAGCGACAGGGTTTCACCGCGATGAAGGTCAAACGACACATCGTCGACTGCATGCACGAAGCTCTTGGTCCCCCAAAAAGGTGTCGATGACAATGGGTAGTATTTCTTCAACCCAAGGACCTGAAGTATCGGCACCGTCATATCGGCTGCTCCATTGCGTCGACCACCGCATGATGGCAGGCGACCTCATGCGCCGGCGCCTTCATGATTAGCGGCGGGACGGTATTGCGGCATATCTCCGTCGCCCGAATGCACCTTGACGCGAAGGCGCAGTAGTCGATCCTGCGCTTCAGGCTCGGAACCATGCCGGGAATGTCGGCAAGACGGCTTGATTCGCCCGCCAGGGAAGAACCCAGTTTCGGAACCGATCCGAGCAAGCCGATCGTGTATGGATGCAGGGGACGCTCGAAAAGTTCGGTCGCCGTCGTCGCCTCGACCACACGCCCCGCATACATGACCATAACGCGGTCCGCGATCTCAGCGACCACACCCAGATCGTGCGTGATAATGACGACCGCGGCGCCGACCTTGCATTTCAGCTCGCGCATCAGATTGAGGATCTGAAGCTGGATGGTGACGTCAAGCGCGGTCGTAGGCTCATCGGCGATCAGGAGCTTCGGACTGCAGGCAATGGCCATCGCAATCATTACCCGTTGACGCATTCCGCCAGACAGCTGATGCGGATATTCGTTGATGCGACGCCGCGCTTCCGGGATTCCGACGAGATCGAGCATCTCATAGTGCGGCGCTCGGCTTCCTTCTTTCCCAGACCCTCGTGAAGCCGCACCGATTCGGAGAGCTGGTAGCCGATCGAGAGAACCGGGTTAAGGCTCGTCATCGGCTCTTGAAAGATCATGGCCATGTCCTTGCCACGGATCCGGCGCATGTCTCGCTCCGGCAGTCCCAGCAATTCCCTGCCCATCAATTTGATCGACCCGCGCGACCCGCCGGACGACGCATCGATCAGGCCGAGAATGGACATCGCGGTGACGGATTTTCCGGACCCGGATTCTCCAACGATCGCGAGCGTCTCCCCCGCCTCAACGCCGAATGAGACGCCGTCAACCGCGCGAGTGATGCCGTCCCGAGACCTGAAGTGCGTCTGCAACCGCGACACTTCCAACAAACGCATGTTAGACTTTCCCTGCAATTCGCGGATCAAGCGCGTCGCGCATACCGTCGCCAAGCATGTTGATGGCAAGCACGGTGACCGAAAGAAAAGCCGCCGGGAACATCACGATGTACGGCTTCACCTGCCAGAGCGCACGCCCCTCAGCCATGATGTTGCCCCAAGACGGTGTGGTCGGTGGCGTCCCGGCGCCGATGAACGAAAGGACAGCCTCGGTGATCATCGCCGAGGCGCAGACATATGTTGCGTGCACCAGAAGCGGAGCCAGCGTGTTTGGCATGATGTGGCGGTATATGATTTTCGCCCTATGAGTCCCCGAAACGATTGCGGCGTCGACATAGGGCTGTTCGCGCAATGACAGAACCACTCCGCGCACGAGTCGAGCGACCCGGGGTATTTCCGCGACGCTAATGGCAAAGATCACATTTACGATGGAGCCGCGCATGAGAGCGATGAGAGCTATCGCCAGGAGAATGGGCGGGATGGACATGAGACCGTCCATCACGCGCATGATTATGGAATCGGCGCTTCGCAAGAAACCCGAGACCAGCCCGATCAATAAACCCAAAACGGATGCGATGACGGCGACGGCCAGCCCGACGACAAGTGAAACACGGGTGCCATAAATGACGCGCGAATAAACGTCACGGCCAAGCATGTCCGTTCCGAACCAATGCTCGGCGGAGGGCGCGAGCGTTCTGAGCGAGGGGGCGAGCGCCGTCGGGTCTACCGTCCATAGGATCGGAGCGGCGACAGCGATGGCCGCAATCGACGTCAAGAGCGTTGCGCCGATCGTGATGGTTGGGTTGCGGAGCGCGAAGCCGAGAACACCTGTTCGCACCTTTACCGGCGGCAGAAAGTCCGCCGGTATGCCGTCGTCAATGTCGCTACTCATCGCGCATTCCTAGTATTTCACTCGTGGATCGAAAACCGTGTAAAGCAGGTCGATCAGCAGGTTGACGATCACATAAGAGAAACTGAAGAGGAGGACGACGCCTTGGATAACGGGATAGTCGCGTCGCAGGATGGCGTCGACCGTAAGGCGGCCCAGGCCAGGGATGACGAACACGCTCTCGGTGACGACAGCTCCTCCGATCAAAAGCCCGACCCCGATTCCAATCACCGTCACGATCGGAATCGCCGCGTTCTTCAGTGCATGAACGAAAAGGATCATCCGCTGGCCGACGCCCTTGGCCTTGGCCGTGCGTATGTAGTCTTGCTGCAGGACTTCGAGCATCGCGGCGCGGGTAACGCGTGCGATCAACGCGATGTAGCCCGTGGATAAGGTCAGGGAAGGCAGAATCAGCGATCTGAACCAAGGCCACAATCCTCTCTCGAGAGGGGCGTATCCTTGGACGGGCAGTATCTGAAAATGCAACGCCAGGACATAACAGAGTGCATAGCCGACGACGAAGACGGGCACCGAAAAGCCGACCACCGCAGCGCCCATAACGATGCGATCGACAAGCGTGCCTTGTCGCCAAGCGGCCACGACTCCCAGCGGCACCGCGACGAGCACCGCGAAAACAAGCGTGATGACCATCAGCGATAGAGTCGGCCCGGTCCGTTGCATGATCATCGTGCTGACAGGGAGGTTGGCGAAGATAGAGGTTCCCAAATCGGCGTGAAGCAGGCCCACGAACCAAACGCCGAAGCGTATCAGGAACGGCTGGTCGAGCCCCAAGCTTTCTCTGATGCGAGCGATGTCTTGCTGCGTCGCCTGGTCGCCGGCGATAATGGCTGCCGGATCTCCCGGGGCGATATAGAGAAGACTGAAGACGAAAAATGCGACGAACACCATCACCGGTATCGTCGCCATCGTTCGCCTTGTAACGTAAGACAACATGCGTTCGTTCCTAGGGTTCCGGTGAGACGCTGCCCCAGGCAGGGCCGTCGCGATAAAAGAAATCATTCGCTGCACGAACGATGTGGAACGAGAGGCGAAGCAGCTTCGCGCGAGGGTGTTCGAATCAAAGAGGCCGTGCAAGACCACGTCGTCGCACAGCCTCGCTCGACACTTCAGGCGGACTTCTCGACCCCGTAGAACAGCGGGAAGCCCTCTACGATGTTGCTGAGGGTCTTGAGATAAGCGGTCGGCTGCTTATAGAAACCGGTCGGTATGTAGGGCAGATCCTCGAAGTATTGTGTCTGCAGCTCCTTCGCTACGCGCATTTGTTCGGCGGCGTCGTCCGTCGCCATGAACTCTTTGCGCAGTGTTTCGATCCGTTCACTGGCAGGCCAACCGACGGCGCCTTCCTTGCCGATTCCCCGAAGATACGAGTTGCCTATCGGATTGATGCACACCACGCCCGCGAGGTAGTTGCACCACGCGCTCCAGCCGCCTTTCTCGACGGGTTCCATCGAGTTCAGACGCGGATACACAGTTCCCCAGTCCTGCGCCTGATAGTCGAGGCTGATGCCGACCCGGCGGAACACATCCGCGGCGACTTCGCACATAGCATTCAAAGCAGGGAGGTCTGTCGGGACGAGCAGAACGACCTTCTCGCCATTGTAGCCCGCGGCCTTCAGGTCGGCTTTAACCTTCTCTAGATCGCGCGGGGCGGTCAGAGCCTGCATGCCGGCGTCGTTCACGAATGGAGAGCCGGGCGTAAAGAATCCGACATTGTCCTGCCAAAGACTGCGATCGTTGCCCATGACCGCGGTCATGTAATCCGCCTGGTTGATGCCGGCGAGAAGCGCCCGGCGGATGGCGGGGTTGTTGAACGGCGGCTGAAGGTGATTGAGCCGGATGTGGCCCATCAAACCGCTCTTGTCTTTGACCTCCACGGCGATGTCAGGGATCTGTTGCAACAACGGAAGGAGGTCCGGCGTCGGCTGCTCCCACCAATCCATCTCGCCCGATTGCAGCGAGGCCGCCGCTGTCGAGGCGTCCGGAATTGTGTGCCATTCGACCCGGTCCACCTTGACCACCTTGCCCCCGCACATAAAGCTCGGAGGCTCGTCGCGAGGCACATATTCCTTGAATTTCTCGTAGGCGTTTAGCTGCCCAGCCATCCGCTCACTGGCGAGAAAGCGGAATGGCCCGCTGCCGATTATCTCGGAAATGGGCGTCGACACGTCGGTCTTCGCCAGCCGTTCCGGCATCATGAAACATACAGACGAGCCCTTTCCGAACACGAAGGGCAGTTGCGGGAAAGGCGTCTTGAGGCGAAACTCGATGACCTTGTCAGACTTGGCGCTCAGTTCGTCGGTGTTTGCCAGCAGATTTTTGCCGAGCGGATCCTTGCTGCCCCACCGTCGCATGCTGGCGATAATGTCACGTGCCAGAACCGGTTCATTATCATGAAAGCGCAGCCCGTCCCGCAGCGTGATTGTCCAGGTAAGCCCGTCCTCCGAAGAGGTGTGCCCCGCCGCCATCTGCGGCTGGAGGTTGAAATTTGCATCCAGGCCGTACAAGGTGTCGAACACCATCATGCCATGATGACGAGAGACGAGGCTGTTGGTCTGAACGGGATCGATCCCCGATAGGTCGGCCTGGGGAATGAACTTGATGACAGACTGACTTTGCGCTCTGACTATTGATGGCGCGAACATCATGGTGGCGGTTGCCGCTGTAGCTTTAAGCAGCGTACGTCTGGCGATTTTCATCGAACTCCGTTCCCATTTTCTGGTTAAGTGACAGACATCTTCGGCATAAGTGCCCTGTTGTTGACGCCGAACGTCAATTCCGGGCTATTCAGCCGAGAATCGATCCAATATGTTTCTGGTTATCTTCTCGGTGAATGGTTCGCTGCGCGTGAGTCCAACGATCCACTCGCACGATCCGGCGGTGACCACGTGACCCTTGCCGCGCGGCATCGAGACCATCATACCCGAGCCATAGCGGAGCTTGCGGCGAGCCACGTCCGGTTCATCGTCCACCATTGAAACGATGGTCTCGAGATCGTCGTCTCCTATGTAGTTGCGGAAGCCGGACCCGACCTGCTCATGCTCGAACAGAACCGCAGGGCTCATGGCCAGGATTTCGATGTTGTCGGGCACGCCGGAGGCGGGGACGGCGTATGGGAGCCCCTCGCTGAATGTATAATCGAGCCCGTCAACCTCGTATCCAAACACGCCAGCCTCCGAACCGAACACGTCCGCATAACTCAAATTCGTCCCGGCGAAGGCCCAGTGATGAGGGCGGAAGACGGTGAACCCTCGCGACCCCCGAGGTGTAAAGCTGCCCCAATTCGCATACATGCCGTGGTAGCCGTTGACGCCGACTGTCGAGGCGCCAGGCCAGCCGACGGTCGGGCTTTCCCAAGCGCATGTGACCAGATGTTTGCGCTCGGGGTCATCGCGCAATGGGTCCTGTTTCGGCGCCTTGGATTTCCAACAAATCTGCTTGCCGCCATCCTCTTCAAATCTGATCTGCCAGAGGAAGTTGCCGCCGAAGCGGCTTAAATTGCCGCCACGCTCGACAAAGGACTCGACGGCCTGGCGCATATTCCAAGACCAATACTCGTCGTGCCCACCGTCACGACGCAACTATAGCGATCGAGGGTTTCGGGCCGGGCGTGCAAATCGGTCTGGGTGATCACGTCGAAATCGTAACCTTGCGATTCCGCCCATACCGCGAAATGGCGATCGAACTGAGCCCATCCGGCGCAGGCATAATTCTGCGCCCATCCGCCCGGGTAGCCCCACTCCTTGGACGGGTAACGAGGCATCTCGTTCATGCGTGGAGCGCGGTCCAGCGTGATCCGCGGTGCGCCGTCGGGGAGCCAGACGAAGCCGCGCGACCAAGGCCGCCGCAGGCTCAGTATCGGCGAGCCCTCGTTGCGGTTTGCACCCCAGGTGCCGAAATAGTGGTTGGCGCCGCCCCAGTCGTTGTAGGCAGTCCAGGTGGCGGTGGCCAGGACGAACAGAATTCGCCCCTTCTGCGTCTGCGGAGTGGGGCGAACGACCACAAAATGATGCTGGACGAACCGCTCGCCGTGTGCGCGCTCGCAAGTCGAAACCACGCGGTAGAAACCGGAGCGCATGCCGTGCGGAATGCGCCAAGTATGCAGGACGGGCCAGTCGCATCCATCCATATAGGCGGTGGGCGACGTCGCGGCGAAGGCGCCGGCAAGGCCATCGGCCTGCTCGACCAGTTCCGGCGCATGACCGTCCCTGTAGATCGTCATCGACCAGCGGTCGGCGGTCGTCGAGGCAAGAAATTCCACGGTCTCGCCGGGATCGTAGGACATCCTTTCTGTGCAGACGAAGACCTCAGGAAAATCCCGATCCTCCCGCGGAGCCTGGAAACGGAAATCAGAGAAAACCGACTCGTCGGCGAAGCCCTTGCGCACGCGCCTCGGGGCGATCGCGTGAGAACCGAGTTCAGGGGGCACCCATCCAGTCGTCTTCATTCGCACCTCGACGATAACACGGGATTAGCAACCAGGTTCACGACCCGCATCATCAGCACTTTTACCATATATGCTATAGCGGTCGCAAGGCTGCAGAATGAAGCATTATTTGATTGATCCGGCCCGTTAGGTGTACTCAGATAATGCGAAGAAAATCCTTTTACCACAACCATATAGCCAGGGACGTCCAGCGCCTCCCGCGCGCCGACCGGAGCCAGACTTGCAATGTAATTTCATCAATCATTGTCGAATCAACCCCGCATCCCGACATTAAATGCCATTTTTGATATATAATGTTGATTAATGGCGCGACTCCGCAATACCCCTACGACACCAGCGTGATGGCCGCAGAGCTGAAATGGAGGCAGGTCGAGTCCCTTCCTTCGGGCAGCGCTCGGCGTGGGCACCCTCGGATCTACCGAGCAACATGCTCTCATGAGTCTTGCAGTGGATTCGATACCGTCCGAGAGGGTGGCAATCGAGGCCGCAATCGGAGTTCCCGTGTTTCCGACCGTGCCGTACGGCGTCACCCGAGCTTTCTCGCGTGTCGCGGACCGATTTCCTAGGGATGACCAATCACGCCGCGGTCGCCGAGGCCATGCCTGAAAGTCTCTATTACGCTGTTTCGCTGAATCGTGTTCTGCCACGGTCAAGCGGCACCCCCCCGGGCTCAAACCATGGCGATGGAGTGGCTGGGTGTCAGGACTGACGCGATCGTCCGTTTTCATAGGCGGTGGAACGGCCCGCTGACCCGCTCCAAAATCCAGGAAATCGACCGCTTCTAGTCGATGGGTGACAGGCTTGTATTGCCGACAACTTTCGCACAAGGCCCTGCAGCCACGCGTCGGCGTATTCTTCTCAGAATTGAAGCACCGCGCGCTCCTGCCGTGAAGGGTGGTATCGTCCTCGCCGCGCAGTTGCTTGCGGTGGCCATAAACTCTTGCTTGACCCACCGCGTCGCCGGCTCTTTATGCTCTTTGGCGCGGGTCCGGCGTGGTCGTGAACACGCTTACCAGATGCGCTCACGACCGGGCGGTGTCCATCGCCGCTGGCGCCCACCTTTGGTTTAGCCGGTCCTTCTCCCACCCTTTGGCTCCTGTCCCCACGCCGGCGCCGCGATGCCGAACTGCCTAGCGTTCGCTCCGCCACAATCGTTGGCGCCGCTGCATGGAAACCGCCCGCATCGACTTCGAAGCCGAGCCGGAACCCTTTGCGCCACTCGACCTGCTGAAAAGTGAAGAGACTGAGAAGGCTGCGCAGATGGCCGCTATCCTGAAGGAAATCCGGGCCTATTCCGGCAGCGACAATCTGGTTATGGTCATCCATCTGGAAAACATCGTCGCGCTGACCGGTGTTTCGCCGCGCGAAGGCGAAGCTGTCGTCATCGAGCCGCAAGGCGACGGCCTACGCGTGCTCGGCCGCGTCACTTTCTAGACTCCTTGTTTCGACGCAACTCCGGACTGAGAACCGTTTCCCTTACTGAAACTGCCCTAATGGTGGCCAGAGCCTGCCGACGCGCCAGAGAGCAGCCAAGCATCGATACGAATCCTCCAGCCCTCGATCATGCGCGCGAAAGCCTCCGGCGTCAGCGCTGACAGGTACGATCGCCCCGCTGCGTTGAGGGCCGTGAACGTATAGGCAATCGATGCCTCGGTCCCACCGCCGGCGGCCACGCGGCAGGCGACCTCGACAAAACCGAAACGCGAATCCGGCGTGACCCTGACATAGCGGACACGATGCGCGGCCGGATCCCAGTCCGTGCAGGCCCAGAGCGTCGACTCGCCGTCATGATCGGTTCGGAACACCATGCCTTGCTGCGTTTCCCCGCTTTGCGGATACAGGAACTCCGGTTCCCACCCATCCACCCACAAGGTTTCGCCGATTGGCGTGAACAGCGGGAAGACGCGATCGATTGGGCCGGAAAGGACGACACGGTGGCTGCGCTCAAGATGGCTTGTCATCGGCCTCTACACTCCATCCGGCGGATATCGGCGCTTCGGAAAGGCGGTGGCTGTCCACCGCGCCCAGCTCCAGCCGGTAAATGCGTTTCAACTGGCTGATCGTTTCCAGGGTCTCCGGCGAAAACGGCGTCTGCCCTTCGAAAGCATGCAGCACGATGCCTTCGATGAGATTGCCAAAGCTCATGTCGCGATGCTCGGCCTTCGGCGATGATCGACAGCCGCGACTTCCTCACCGCCCGGCGCAAGGCTGAGACCGAGGTGATGCTTCCAAATGGCCCGAAGATCGCCCTGACCGGCGGGCTCGACTTCAACGATCACCAGCTCATCTGGGACGTGCTCGACAAGGTCCACGCCAAGCACCCCGACATGGTGCTGATCCACGGCAAGTCGCCAAAGGGCGCCGAACTGATCGCCGCCAAATGGGCCGACAATCGCAAGGTCCCGCAGGTCGGCTTCGCCCCGAACTGGGACAAGCACGGTCGGTCAGCACCCTTCAAACGCAACGATGCGATGCTGGACATCCTGCCGATCGGCGTCATCGTGTTCCCGGGCACCGGCATCCAGGACAATCTCGCCGACAAGGCGAAGAAGCTCGGCATCAAGTCTCACGACTTCCGCCAGAAGGACGACGCGTGAGTGCCGCTGTATTTCCGTAAATCCGTATCGCCATTTCCACTGAAAACCGGCTTTCATTCTGGATGGCCCGTCACCGCAATGCGAGCAGCGCGTGCATAATGCTCCAGTTCCACATCGCCTTCGATCATCTGATCCAGCAGCGCTTTCATGTCGCTTTGATCCGATGCTGACTGAAACGGCCCCGGCGCTCGCTCGATCGCCAGCACTGCGATGGCCAACGCCTTCTTCACCAGGTGCAGATCGCGATCCCCGAATTCTGCTGCCATGACACCAATCCTCCAGAGCGAGCGGACCAACTATACCCCGCGCGGATTGCAGAAGGGACAGTGGGCAGCCAGGCTCCTGACAACGGCTCCTGAGCAAGCGAATACCACCCCCGCTTCCAAATAGCGCTGATCCTTGGTCCGGCCCATGGCCTGACGCCATCAACCCGTAAAGGGTCCGCTACGCGAGCGTGCGGCCTTGAGGCTGCGCCCCTACGGTGATTGCGGCCATGGGCCGGACACAACGGGCGCCTGTCGGGCGGGGGATGGTCTCCCGCCTCCAAGACAGGAGCCGGAACAATGTCACTCAATGACGCTCACGCCTTCGCCTTCAGCCTCGCCGCAACCCTCATGGTCAACATCATCATCTTTCAGGCCGGCGACGGCAGACTGGGCGTCATGCCGGCCAGCGAATACGACGGCGACACCGCCGCCATCGTCCACGAAATCGATCCTTTCGCTCCCTGACGGGAACGGCCTCGCCGCAGGAGCGGAAGTCCTGCCGGATTTCCGCTCCCGCGGCCGCGCATCTTCGGCTATACTTCAACTGCGCCGTGGTGGTGGTGGAGGCGCGACCGTCAGACCTTTTCTCGGGACCACCACCATGATCTTCCTCGGCATCCTCCTTTGCATCGCCGGCATCGGATTCCTTTGCTGGCTCCTGTTTACGCTCGCCGTCTACGCGCTTCCGTTCTTCGCAGGTGTGACAGTCGGAATGTGGGCCTACGGCACCGGGGCCGGTCCGCTCGGCGCGTTCGTTGTCGGCATCGCCGCCGCCGGTGTAACTCCCGCGGCCGGCCAGTTCATCTTTACATTCGTGCGTCCGGTCTGGGCTCGTCTTGCCATCGCGCTCCTCTTTGCCGCGCCAGCATCGGTCGCCGGCTATCACGCGACTCATGGTCTCGCGAAGCTCGCTGTGCCGTCCGTGGGCTGGCAATTCGCGATCTCGATCGTCGGCGCGATCGCCGTCGGCATTGCCGCTTGGGTTCGATTACTGGCGATGGCACCTCCCGAGCCAGCCATGCGAGGCGTCGCTCGCGGCTAGGCGCCATCCGGAGCTGGAGGGTCAGGACGGCGAGGATCATTACCAAGCCGCTCCTCGCTGCGTCAGGGTTACCGATAGAGCGTTCAAGCCCAAGGAGGTCCCACTCGCACGGCACAGATCCGAGCAGTACCCCGTTTGGCATTGACCGCTATGACGACCTTGAGCGGCCATCGACCGCAGATGCAACGGCGGTCTTTTCCCTAGGAGGCTCATTCCGGTGACATCGCGGATATGGTCGAAAGGCGGGCTGAGCGCCGAGGAGCAACGCCGGCTATTCGAAGTGAACGTTGGTCGCCATGTTCCCGCTTGAGGTCCTCTTGCAGGTCGACCGCTCCAAAACGGCCTCATCAATGGCCTGATCTGACCGAAGGTCGGCTATGCCTCGACCGCCTATGCGGCAATGGCGCCGATCGACTTTCTTCCCCTGCCGGCTGTGCCGTCATTCCTCGCGAGACAAGAAAGCCGTTCCTGCGCCGTCCTCCGCGCCGCTCCGGTCGCAAGCGATGCGTCGTCGGTCGCCTCCGGCCAAGTGATCGCCATCGAGGCCGCATGGTGCGGGCTCGGGAACAGAAATGGAGACTTACAATGGCTACCATCGGCACCTTCAAGAAGTCAGCCTCGAACGAATTCAGCGGTGAAATCGTCACCCTGAGCCTTCAGACCAAGAACGTCCGCATCGTCCCCGAGAGCCGCCAGGTCGGCGAGAACGCCCCAAGCCACCGCGTCTTCGTCGGCCGCGCCGATTATGCGTAGCGCGGGATTATGCGGAGTTGCGAGCTGACGGCTCTGGTTTTTCTGGGTTTTGTCGCTGTTTCGCACCGCATAATAACGGGCTGATGTGCGCGGCGCCCCACCGTGTTGGGAGGCGCCGCGGTATGGATCAGCGTGACCAGATCAGAGCATACTTGCCATCGTCGCCTTCGAAGA